>JAGCSS010000207.1 GCA_017964055.1 Lachnospiraceae bacterium | reverse complement strand
TTAAATATGTTGCGCACCCTGAAGAGTACTGCATTCTCCCAGTTCGGGTTATCGCCGGGAACGATGTTCTCCCTGTCCTTTTTCGACATTTTCCCATATGCCCAGGTGCCATGGGTCTCCATATTTGTCTCATCTATCACATAGAAGCCCAGATTGTCGGCGAGAGCATAGACGTAGGAGTTGTCGGGATAATGGCAGGTCCTGATTGCGTTGATATTGTTGCGCTTCATATTGATCAGATCGTGTCTGGTCTCGGTAAAGGTTATCGCGCGTCCCGTGATCGAACTGAACTCGTGGCGGTTCACGCCATTGAAAACTATTCTCCTGCCGTTGAGTCTCAGGAGTCCATCCTTCAGCTCAAAGCGCCTGAAACCGATCTGCATGGGGATGATCTCGTTAACGATGTCACCTCCGTCCGACAGGGTGATCACCAGAGCGTACAGATAAGGATCTTCAGCGCTCCAGAGCCTGGGCTTCCTGACATTGAACGAGAAACTGTTTTTGCCCTTCTTCAGAGTCTTATCCTTTGAGAAAACAGTCTTTCTCGAAGCGGGAACGGCAGTGGGAGTGGGCAGCTCTCCCACAGCATACGGGAACGGCACAGTCTGCTTACGCTCAAATGAGATCAGCTCGAACGAAACCTTGCCCGCAGCGCTCGAATCGAGATCGACGGCGAGCTCGGCCGCGGTAAACTCATCATTGAGCAGAGTCCTTACCCTGATATCCTCGGCGTGTACCTCAGGCTTGGTATAGAGCACCACATCACGGAAGATGCCGGTGAATCTGAAGAAGTCCTGGTCCTCGAGCCAGCTGCCCGATGACCACTTGGTAACGAGTACGCCGAGCTTGTTCTCCCCGTCGACCAGATACTTTGTGAGCTCAAAGTCAGAGGGAGTGAAAGTATCCTCGCTGTAGCCGATATAGTGTCCGTTCAGATACAGCACGAGCGAAGACTCAACGCCCTTGAACGAGATGAACACGCGCTCCGAGAGAAAGCGTTCGGGCACATAGAAATATCTTACATATGCCGCCACGGGATCGTACTTTGTCGGAACCTCTCCCTGAACGATGTCCTCATGTCCGTCCCAGGGATAAGCGGTATTCGTGTAATGAGGGATACCGAAGCCCTCGGTCTCTATATGGGAAGGCACGCAGATGTCATCCCAGTTATGGCAGTCGAACTCCGGCTGCTCCCAGCCGCTTACCAGATCCTCAAATCTTTTTTCAACGCATATCTTCCACGAACCGTTGAAGTTCTCCCTGAAGTATGTAGAGTTGTTTACATTCTCCCGACGAAGATGATCACCCGTCATTCGCAGCTCTATCTCGGACACCTCCGAGGGAGCGAAGTACTCCGCGTCCGAATGCGGAGCGAGGGTGTTGTCGCAGAAGAATCGCGGATCTGCGATCCGTGCGCGGTAGTCAAAACCGGACATTTCAGTATCCTCCAAAATATATTTTAGATTTAATTAATTACGCTCAATTTAAAGCTCTGTTTGAAGTACGGAGTGCCGTCGGGCAGGCGATAGAGATAGTCGGAAAGTATATTGCGGGCATAGCCTGTATACGTTACCTCATTAGTTATCCCGACTCCCGCGTACTCATACTCGTAATTCCCGAAGCTGCTCCCAAACAGCGCCTTATAGGCGTTGCCGTATTCGAACGCTATGGGATTAAAACCCTTCTGTGCCCCGGCCAGAGCCATAAAGGCCACATACATCTCATTGAAGTGCTTATAGATGTACTCTTCTTTATCCTCTTCCGTATATTCGAGCTCAAAGCTGACCTCTCGCACGTACCCGGCGTCATCGGTGACCACGCGGTAATCCGGGACATCCGAGAAAGTTATCGAATCGTATTTGACTATGTGAGCACAGTTATCGTAGAACTGCTGCTCGGTGATCGCGCCTTTGTTGCCCGGCAGCTCGAGATACATATTGCCGACCCTGTCCAGACCGCCGACAAACAGCAGCGCGGCTATCAGCAGGAATATCCTGGCTCCCGAAGCCTCCTCCGGTCTCTCTATCCTGGTTCCGAAATCCCATGCGAGCAGAGCGCCGAAACGGCACTCCGAATAGCTCCTGATCATCCTGAACAGGCTGTAGATGGGGATCATGAATCCCATACCGAATCTGAGCAGTCTGAACGAACGCGTAAAAGCGGCGCTCCAGCTGAGCTTATTGCCATTTAAATCCGTTATGCGAACGCCGGTTATCCATTTGCCGGGCGTGGTGCCTGCCAGATGTATCCACACCGGCTCCGCCGCCAGCATCACGAGATATACAAAATAAGCCCAGATCACCATCGTATATGAGCTCGCCAGCGGATCAAAGCCCAGCGCCGCCCTGCAGAACAGATTAAGTACAAGCGTGTACAGGCCCAGGTCCAGCGACCTCGCGATATATCTCAGTATGGGTCTCGGATACACGCCCGCGGCAAATGCAGCGAGCTTATCCTCGTTCAGGACTTCGGGCTCAGGCTCAGCAGCAGCCGGCGTCACGGTCACATCGTCCGCAAATCTGCCTCCGCCTGCTTTCAGTCCGTTTATATGCTCCAGATACTTGTCAGGCTCGAGTGTCTCATAGGAGACACCGTCCTGCCGTATGTTCTGGCAGACGATAGCACACTGCGTGGTATCGTCCGGATTGTTCATAACCTCTCTGATACGCTCCGACAGAGCATCGGTCAGAAGTATCTCACCGTTCTGGAGCCGCAGGATCACATCGGGCGAAAGCCCCAGGACTCTGAGCAGCAGAAGCTTTTTATCATGAGCGTTCAGGTCGTCATATTTTAACAGTGACATAAAAAAGTTCCTTAAATAATTAAATCAGAATTTAAAATTCTTAAGTAAATCCCCGAGGCCCGTAGCTACGGTTCCCTCGTCCGCATAGCCCTCTGCCGCGTCATCTACGGCATCGTCGAGAACCTCGTCTTCATTGCGCTCGTTGACCGCAGTCATCGAAAGAGATATCTTGCCGTCCTTGACATCCATGATCTTGACAGTGACCTCCTGGCCCTCTTCGAGCATCTCCTTCGGATGCTTGATCCTCTTGCCGCAGATCTGCGAGATATGTACGAGACCGGTCAGGTCCTCACCGATATTAACAAATGCGCCGAAGGGCATGAGCTTTTCTACTACACCTGTAGTAATAATTCCGGTCTGCAGTCTGCCGATACGGCCTGCCTTTTCACTCGCGGCCTTTCTGCGCAGAACTTCTTTTGCCGAGAGCACGAGCTTTTTATCGTCGCGGTTCACATCTATGACCATGACCTCAAGCTCCCTGCCCACGAACGAGTTCAGATCCTCCACATATGTGAGTGCCAGCTGCGATGCGGGGATAAATGCCCTGATGCCGTAGAGATAGGTCGTAACGCCCGCCTTAACGGCCTCGGCTACCTTAACCTTTTCTATGCGCTCCTCAGTCTTGGCCTCCGCCAGCTTATCCCATGCCAGGATATTGTCCGCTTCCTTTAATGAGAGCAGGAATGCGCCTTCTTTATTCTCGCGCAGTACCGTAGCCTTAACGGTGTCGCCGGGCTTGATATCCGCCTTGATCGAGAATCTCGGATCGTTCGAGAGATCCTCGAGCTTGATGATACCCTCGGAATATGAATTCAGGTCAACCGTAACCTCGGTATCGGATACGCCGATGACCGTACCCGTAACGATATCGCCGGGCATGAGCTTTCTGAAGGAGTGCGCTATCTCCTCCTTAAACTCATCCATCGAAGGAACCGGCTCGGGTGCCGGTGCGGGTACCGGAACCGCCTCAGGGGCCGCCGTGGTCTCAGTTACGTTTTCCTGTTTGATCTCGTCTGACATTATATATACCTCCTCTATGAAAAGCGGTTTGCCCGCTCTTGTTCCCATGCTCACGCACGTGCATACCTTATCACAATAAATATATCCCAAGCGTGTTTGCAAGTCCAGTAAAATCTATATAAATAAAGCAAAGAACGGGAGACCCGTCAGGATCTCCCGCCCTTTGCATTTAGCAGGACAGTATGAAAACTGTTAGTCAGCCAATGAATGATTTATCACTTCTTCCAAGCGTCATACTGGCTCTGGAACTCAGCGAGAACCTTCTGGTAACCGGCCTCGTCAAGAGCTGCCTGGTAAGCTGCGATAGTGGACTCAACGTCAGCCGAAGCAACGCCGCCGCACTCAAGGCCGAAGCCGTACTGCTCGAATAAGTTGCAGCATGCCGAGAACTCAGCCTCTACAGGTGTTCTGTCGAAACGGAAACCTGCTGCGCAGGAAGTGTTTGCACCGCCGTTGAAGCTCTTGTACAGATCAGCCTTGTTAGCGGGCTCATTGTCAAGAGGAGTAACGATGGTAGCCGAAGCCGATTCCCACATGGAGTGGTTGTACTTGGTCGAGTTCTGTGTTACCTGATGATTTGCATCATAGGTGAAGTCCTCACCCTCAATACCGAAGGTGTAGAGATCTGCAAGATAGTTATCGGTGTAAAGGAGACCGAGGAAATCGATGCAGGCCTTTGCCTGAGCCTCGGTGCTGTTAGCGGTTACGCAGTAGCATGAGCCGAGAGCTGAGGTAGAATGTGCCCAACGATCTGTGATCTTCTGCATGGTAACATCCTGGTTGTAACGGGAATCTGCCTCGTCGTTTACGGGGATATCTGTCCACCACGAAACTGCCCAATCCTTGGACTGAGTTGTGGTATCGGTAGTAGCCTTTGCAGCCTCATCACCGGAGATGTAGCCTGCTTCTGCCCACTTAGCGATCAGCTTGCAGTACTCAAGGTACTCGGGAGTCTGGATGGTGTTAACTACAGCGTTTGTTGCACGGTCTACAGAAACGAAGTTAGACTTCGAATCAGCTGTGAAGAAATCGAACTTATCAATGTAAAATCTGTAGAACATAGCGGTCTTCTGAAGAAGAAGGGGATACTTAAGGCCTTCAGCCTTAGCGTCCGCAAGGATGCTCTCAAGGTCTGCAAGGGTCTTAACATTGCTGATGTTCCAGCCGTACTTGTCGATGAGGTCCTGACGGAACATAAGATCGTAGCCTTCTACGTTGTCCTTGTAAACGGGAACGAAGTAGCTCTTGCCGTCATACTTTGCAGCTTCCCACTGACCTGCGTCCATGGAGTTGTAAAGTGTCGATCCCTTAAGAAGATCTGTAATGTCGTAAACATACTTTGCGGGAACCAGATCGTTTGTGCCGATGGTGCTCTCCCACGAAGCTGTCCAAAGAAGGTTGATCTCCTTGTTCGCAAGAGCAAGGTTAGCCTTCTCGGTGTACTCACCCGAAGGGATATCATGGATCTCAACGGAAACGTTGATCTTATCCTTGATGTACGCGTTGATAGCGTCCTGAACCTTCTTTACCTGTGCCTCATCGGGGCCGCCCTCGAGATTGAAGCATGCTCTGTAAAGACTGATCTTTGTTGTGCCGTCACCCTTTTTGCCGCAGCCTGCAAGGCACGAAACAGCGAGCACGAGCACGAGTGCTAAAGCAAGAAACTTTTTCATAAAAACATGTCCTCCATAATTTTTTATATATCTAAGCGGAGACTGTCTCCGCAAGATACCGGTTTTGTGGTGTTACTGCAAACAGTAACTGCTCAGCCCTTGACCGAACCAACGGTAAGTCCCTTTACGAAGTACTTCTGGAAGAAGGGATATGCCACCATGATAGGTCCGATAACGACTACGACCGTTGCCATCGTAGCGGACTGCTGCGGGATCGTTCCGCCCATCGCGGCACGTACCGACGCGGGCACGTTGTTGTTGTTCAGCAGGAACTCTATGCTCTTCTGGATATTAACGAGGAGCAGCTGCAGAGGCTTTTTGCTGTCGGTAGTAATGAATATCAGCGCGTTCTGCCACTCATTCCAGTAAGCCGTCGCCATCATAAATCCGACCGCTGCGAGAACAGGCTTCATCAGGGGGAGCGTGATCTGGAAGAAAGTCCTGTAATCTCCCGCTCCGTCGATCTTGGCCGCCTCCATCAGCTCGAGAGGCACCGAGTTCACTATATAAGTACGAAGAATGATGACATTCATCGTAGATACCGAAAGCGGCAGGATCAGCAGCAGGAAGCTGTCCTTCAGTCCGTACAGCGATGCGTATACGAGGTACGATGAAAGGATACCGCCCGAGAAAAGCATCGGGATCAGAAGGTAGATCGATAAAAATCTGGCCATCCTGAAGCCGGGGCGGCTGATCGCGTATGCGAACATACTCATAACGAACAGTCCGAACAGTGTGCCGACAACCGTGATGAAGATGGTCACACCGTACGAAGTGATCAGTTTCGATCCGTATTTGAGGACCGCGCTGATACCGTTTGTGGACCACTTCTTCGGGAAGAAGCTGTATCCGTTTTGAACAATGCTCATTTCATCGGTAAACGCCGAAATGAACACGAGCAGGATCGGAAGTCCGCAGAATAAAGTGTAGAGCAGCAGGAAAAATCCCAGGATGTACTGTGAAAGACCCTTCTTTTTCTTCTTTTTCGAAGGAGTCTGAACAGCGTTCTTATCAGCCATGTCAATGTCCTCCTTCAATCAGAATAATGCGTTCTCGGGTGCTATCTTGCGTACCAGACCGTTCGCTCCGAGCATCATCAGCAGTCCGACGATGGACTGGAAGAATGTCGCCGCGGAAGTGAAGCCCCAGTTCGGCTTGCTCCTGATCTGTCCGAGAATGTATGAATCTATAACCTGAGTCTTCGGATAAAGACCTCCGATATCTCTCGTTACCTGATAGAAAAGACCGGTATCGGATTTCATGATGCCGCCGACCGAGAGGAGCAGCATAACCGTGATCATCGGGATCAGCGAAGGCAGCGTGATGTGCCAGATCTGCTTCCATTTGCCGGCGCCGTCGATCTGCGCCGCCTCATACAGTCCGGTATCGATACCCGCAAGTACCGACATGTACAGAACCGAACCGTATCCTACGGAGTTCCACATCTTAACGATAGTCAGGATAGTGGGCCAGTAATCAACGCCCGAGGATTTGTAGTACTCGATATGTGTCCCCATCACCTGGTTGATGATTCCGGTGTCGGGACTGATGAACGCGTAAACGATAAATGTAACGGCCGCATACGATACAAAGATCGGGATGATCATGATCGTCTGCATGGTCTTCGCCACTCTCTTGAACACAAACTGATCAATGGCGATCGCGAGAACTATATTGAGAAAAGTACCGATGACTGTAAAGAGCACGTAGTATATCAGTGTGTTCCTGGTCATGGTATAGAACAGCTGCTTCGATGCGCTCAGAACCCTGAAATTCTTAAAGATGGGATCCGCCCAGGGCATGGTGTAGAAGCTGCCCGCGGTGAAATCGTATGTCTTGAAGGCCAGGATCAGTCCCGTCATCGGGATATATGCCATCAAGAGCAGAATAAGGAATGCCGGATATGCCATGACAACATGGGCACGGTTCTTCCATGTATTCTTCATGCGATTCCTGAGTAAGAAGAGTCCAAGGAAAACTACGGCCGTAATGGCCACAACAAGTATAAGAAATGTCAAGTTTTTTCCCTCCCAAGTGTTTCGCCGCGGTTCGGGCTGCTCCGCAGAGCAGAGTTTCCGCATCTTCGAAAACGATTTCGAGTGTTTTTAAAAAAATAAAACGACTCTCTCCTGCTTTGTTCATTTTAGACAAAAGAAAGTCGTTTGTCAACGGATTTTTAAGAAATATTTTTAAACACATGTTACAAAATGTAAAAAATCGGATGTTGCGGCGAAAAAGCGCCGTCGTTTTAAGAAAACGTTTGAGTATTTACTTAACCAATCTGACCCCCGTAACCGTCAGTACACCATCATGCGCTTCGAAGCTCACATCATACTCCCCGAACCTGAAAGTATAGGCTCTCTCCTGTGCTCTCTGGTAGGCGGGACGCGGATCCTGGGCCAGTACGGCCTGCAGTTTTACGGCCTCTTCGGGAGTCATTTTCGCCTCGATCTCATCCGGGATCACGACTTTTACTTTTGCGAATTCGTTTTCGTCGGTAAACCCGCCTTTTGCGTCGGGCCTGCAGTCAGCGTAAGGGATATAGGGCTTGATATCGAGTATCGGCGTGCCGTTCATGAGATCCGCGCCTCTGACTAATATCACGGGGCCGTCAGAAGCATCATAATCCACTCCCGCGAGCTCCACGCATGACAGCCCTATGGGATTCGGCCTGAAGGGTGAACGCGTCGCAAATACGCCCATGCGCGTATTCCCTCCGAGCCTCGGAGGTCTCACGGTCGGACGCCAGTCACATTTCGCTGCCATACTCTCTGAGCCCGCAGCACCGCTCTTTGCACCCGCCTCGCCGCTCTCTGAGTCCGCAGCACCGACTCCGACTCTTTCGCTGTCCTCCGTACCTCTCCTCTTCGCCTCGGAAAACTCCCAGATCAGCCATATATGAGTAAAACCCTCAAGCCCGCGAAGGGCCTCAGGGTTTCTGAACTCCGGCTCAAAAACAATGCGGCTCGTCACTTCGCTGACAAGCCCGCTCTGTCTCGGTACTCCGAATTTTTCGGTATAATCGTTTTCTATGTGTGCGATAGTATACATATGCCGTCTTATCTGTACTTTTCCGCCTGCTCGGTGATCAGCGCGCCGTCCTCGAAATAGTTGATCTTCATGGCCTTGCGTACGTCGGAAAGCGTCTCCGCAGCCACGCGCTCGGCCTCTTCGCTGCCCTTCCTCAGTATCTCGTATACGCCGGGGATATCCTTCTCCCATGCGTGACGTCTCTCC
>JAGCSS010000206.1 GCA_017964055.1 Lachnospiraceae bacterium | reverse complement strand
CTTGCCGAAGCCATGGTTAATATCGGCAACGGAGCGGGCAGAAAGACCTACGGTGTCATCACCGACATGAATCAGCCTCTCGGCCGCGCTGTCGGCAATTCGCTCGAGGTTATCGAAGCGATCAACGCGCTTAAGGGACAGGGCCCCGAGGACCTCATGGCAGACGCGCTCGCGCTCGGAACATACATGGTTTACGGCGCAGGCAAGGCTTCCACGCCCGATGAGGCACGTGAGATGCTCTTAAAGACCATCGAGGACGGCAGCGCATTAAAGAAGATGGCTGAATTCGTCGAGGCTCAGGGCGGAGATCCCGCTTATGTATATGATACCGACAAATTCGAGAAGGCAACGATCGTCGAGCCGGTATGCAGCGACCGCGAAGGCTATGTTTCCTCGATCCATACCGATGAGGTCGGCATGACTTCGCTGATACTCGGCGGCGGAAGAGAGACCAAGGAGTCCGTTATCGACCTTTCGGTCGGCATGATAATTGACAAAAAGATCGGCGACCACGTTGATAAGGGTGAGCCTCTCGCAACTCTCTACGCTAACGACAGGACCAAACTCGAAGCCGCAAAGGCACGCTTCCTGGGCGCCTACACGATCGGCGCGAAGCCCGATGTCCTGCCCAAACATGTATACGGCATAGTTACCGAAGACGGTATCAAGATGTTCTAAAAAACTAACCTGCTGATGACGGAAAGGAGGGCTGAAATGTCGGACAGATACAGGAACTTAAGAGTCGATCCTTTAGGAAACGCCGATTTCTCCAGCCTTTCCGAGGCAGCCTTTTTCCTTAAGGGATCGAAGATCCCCACTAAACTGGTGCTTGCGGCCACCGCATATAACGAAAGCGTGGTTTTCGAGTGCTCGAACCTCATAGTCACCGGAGAAACGGACGATCCGGCCGATACAGTGATCGTTGACAGTCATTACGCAAAAGAGCTGCATCCGCAGGGCTTTACACGCGGCACATTCTGGACCGCTGTGGTACGTACCGACGGCAATAACATCACCTTCAGAAACCTTACGATCACCAACGCCGCAGGTAACGGCAAAAAGGTCGGCCAGGCGATCGCGCTGTATGCCGACGGATGCGGTATACTCGTGGAAAACTGCAGGCTGATAGGGCATCAGGACACGCTTTTTACCGCTCCTTTCCCCGATCTGAACAAGCACGGCCGCAACGAGGGTTTCGGCCCGAAAAACGATATGCCTCGCGATCCTTCCGTGCAGATATACCGCAGATGCTTTATCGAAGGCGACGTGGATTTCATATTCGGCGGCGCGACCGCACTGTTTGAAGACTGCACGATATATTCGCACGATGCCGTTGCGGAGCTCGATCCCGCCGACAAGACCTCATGCAGGGGCTACATCTGCGCTCCCTGCACCGTACCTTCACTTAAATACGGTTATCTGTTCATCGGCTGCCGGATGGTCTCAAACTGTCCGGATCATACCGTTTATCTCGGTCGCCCCTGGAGGCCGTACGGGAGAGCGGTTTTCATCAACTGCATCACCGATGAGCACATCTGTGAGGATCTCTTTAACGACTGGGACAGCATCGCAAACCGTGAGACTTCCTATTTTGCCGTTAGTGAGGATATGGCGCCGGAAGAGAAGACTCCCGGCTCGTTTTATCATGTTATGAAAAATGACGCTGCAAGAGAATATATCAGCAGTTTCAAGTCTTTTGTCTCTAATTTTTTTAATAATTCAACAAATATTTTTTGAAAATTGCTTGATTTATGATTTATGGTGTAGTATTATGAATATGCAATAAAAAATGCACTAAATTCTTACCGAATTTGTGCAATAATAACAAGGAGGGCCGCTTTTATGGCTACTGTTAAACCTTTCAAGTGTGTGAGACCCAATCCCGATGTTGCAGATAAGGTCGCAGCCCTTCCCTACGACGTATACAGCCGTGCGGAAGCCAAAGAGAAGGTGAAGGGTGACAAACTGACCTTCCTTCGTATCGACAGAGCGGAGACACAGTTCGATGATTCTGTGGGTACATATGATGACTGCGTTTACGCAAAGGCACGCCAGATGCTCGATGAGGACATCGCAAACGGCGTGTATATCCGTGATGAGGATGAGTGCTACTACATTTACGAGCTCATCATGGACGGCAGACATCAGACCGGTATCGTTGCCTGTGCATCGATCAACGATTACCTGAGCGGCGTTATCAAAAAGCATGAGAATACCCGCGAGGATAAGCTTCAGGACCGCATCCGCCACGTAGATACCTGCTCGGCGCAGACCGGACCCATTTTCCTCGCTTACCGTTCCAATAAGGTCATCAGCGAGGCCGTTAATTCGACCAAGACCGGGACACAGCCCATTTATTCGTTCACTTCGGACGACGGCATCACTCATAATGTCTGGAAGCTAGACGATCCCGCAAAGGTCGAGGCAGTCAGGGCACAGTTCGAGAACACCGGCAGCATCTACATCGCAGACGGACATCACAGATGCGCATCCGCTGTTAAGGTAGGACTTAAGCGCCGTCAGGAGAACCCGAATTACACGGGCGAAGAGGAGTTCAACTTCTTCCTTTCGGTACTGTTCCCCGAGGATCAGCTGCTGATCATGCCTTATAACAGGGTTGTCCGCGATCTCGTAGGTCTCTCTGTTGAGAACTTTATGTCGCGTATCAGGGTCAACTTCCATATCCATGAGGTTGACGGACCTTACGCTCCCAAGGAAAAGTGCAGTTACGGCATGTACCTCGACGGCAAATGGTATGAGATCGCCGCGAGGAGCAATCTCCGTTCAATATCCGATCCTGTCGCATCACTCGATGTTTCGCTGCTTCAGGATTATCTGCTGGGACCGATCCTCGGTATCGGAGATCCCAGGACCGACAAGCGTATCGATTTCATCGGCGGCATCAGAGGCCTGTCCGAGCTCGAGCGTCGCTGCGCTTCCGGCATGAGGGTTGCATTCTCCATGTACCCTACATCTATTCAGGAGCTGTTCGCCGTTGCGGACGCAGGCAGGCTGATGCCTCCGAAGTCCACATGGTTTGAGCCCAAGCT
The DNA here is from genome assembly GCA_017964055.1 of Lachnospiraceae bacterium. Taxonomy (GTDB): domain Bacteria; phylum Bacillota; class Clostridia; order Lachnospirales; family Lachnospiraceae; genus RUG11977. The sequence goes on along the minus strand of JAGCSS010000206.1, from coordinate 1,173 downwards.
CCGCAGTGGTTTGTTCATTCACCAAATTTAGTATAATCTTTACTTTCCTTTTTCGGGAAAAGGCGGCACTTCGGTGTCGCTTTTTCTCATTGCTTATATTTTTTTGTTGTGCTAAAATTATGTATATATTTAATCGAATCGAGGGCTGATCATGAGTAAAGAATCCAGTTCAAAGACTTCCGGTCTTAAGCGTTTTATCCGCAGGCTCATCCTGTTTGTCCTTTTCATCGAGGCGGTTACCGCTGCGGTGCTTAAGGTGCTCGAGTACTTTAAGTCCAAAAAGGCTGATGAGGAGAATCCCAAGCGTGATTTCAAGGAGGTATTTAATTACCTCGGAAGAAAGTACGCCGCTATTTCGGATAAGAATATCACCGGCGTGATCACAAAGAATATCATGGGTGCGACCAGTCTTGACCTTTCCGAGGCATCGTTTAAGGAAGACGGCTTTATTTCGCTGAGTTCTTTCTGCAGCGCCGTTTACATCGTTGTGCCCAAGGGCGTCAACGTTAAGATCGACGGTCTCATCAAGGCTTCGCGCATCGACTGCGACGTTGATGAGGACAGCACCTTACCTACACTCTACATTGCTTCAAAGATCACCTGCAGCAGTGTTTATGTGACCACAGCGGAATGAATTGCACAGATTTATTTGAACATATAGTATCCGGCGAGGATACAAAAGCCTGTCTTCAGCAGCTGCGTAAGGCTCTGAAGGAGATGCCCGCGTCTGACATCCCCGCAAGTATCATCGACGGCAGCGACGTATTTGTCGGGCTTTTGTCCGACTCCGATCCGAAGATCAGGCAGAACGCCGCTCATATACTCGGTCTCTTAAAGGTTAAGGGAACCGAAGAGGCACTTTATTCGTCTTATTTACGGGACGAAACCTTATATAACAAAGCTGCGTACCTTTCGGCGCTTTCGGGCATGGATCATTCCGCGCTCGATGAGAGACTTCTCCAGAGGCGTTCCGAGCTTATCGCGGGTACTTATGAGCCCGATATGAAAAAGCATATCGGCGAAGAGCTGCATGAACTTAGCCTTCTGCTGAGGGCCTCATTTCCGGTGCATGAATTTAAGTCAGACGGGCTCGTAAACGAGTGCGAACTCCTTACAAACCGCAACTTTAAGCAGGTCACCATGAAACAGGTGGAGAACATCCCTCATAAGGAG
>JAGCSS010000205.1 GCA_017964055.1 Lachnospiraceae bacterium | reverse complement strand
GACAGGACTCTTTTTTGCTCAGGGCAATTTATCTGTACTTCTCCACTATATCTCGCATTTTATCCCATTTGCGCTCCATATCCTTTACCAGCTCGATCTGTGTATGAGCCCTGTCAAGATTATGGTTGTCACGATGGACCATGAAATATGTATCTCCCTGCAGATGGTCCGTCAGGAACCTCATGCCGCATTCAAGAGTCATATTCTTGGCTCCGTAAGGCAGCAGCCTGATCTCTTCTTCGGTCAGAGCACCGCCGCAGCCCTCAAGATATCCCTTAACATAAATCTCGAACAGCTCCAGCGACAGTGAAACCTTGGTCAGGTCCTGCTCATCCTCTGCAGCCGTATTGGCGCCGAAACGGATCGAATCTCCGAAATCAAATACCGAAAGTCCGGGCATAACCGTATCGAGGTCGATAACACAGATGCCCTTTCCGGTAGCGGCATCAAGCATGATGTTATTCAGCTTGGTGTCGTTATGCGTAACGCGCAGCGGAATACGTCCTTCGGCCAGAGCGTTTGCGCAGTACTCCATATCGGCCTTATGCGCCCTGTAGAACTCGATCTCCTCCGCGACGCCCGAGGCACGGCCGCAGATATCAGCCTCTACGGCACGCTCGAACGCATCATATCTTTTCGGAGTATTATGAAAATCGGGGATAGTCTCAACCAGCTGCGAAGCGTCAAAGCCCGCCATCTGACCTGAAAAGCTGCCGAAAGCCACACCGCTCTGATAAAAATCATCGGCATTGCGGACCTTGTCAAGGCTTACGGAGTCTGTGATAAACTTATACATTCTCCAGTAGCTGCCGATGCTGTCGCGATAGTAAGCGCTGCCGTCATGAGTCTTTAACGGGTTCAGCGTCTCTCTCTCGGGATCTCCGCCGCGCTCGATGATCTTTGAGCGCAGGTAATCGGTGACCAGCACAACATTGTGCATGAGGGAAACCGGATCCTTAAAGACCTCATCGTTCATTCTCTGAAGTATATATTTCTTTTCCCTGTCCTTAGACTTTGCGATGACCAGAAAAGTATCGTTGATATGTCCGTTTCCGTACTTTTCGCAGCTGATCACATTCTCGGGAAAATCAAAAGCCTTCAGCGCTTCGCTTCTGTTTGCGCACAACTCTTCACGTGTCATATTATTCCTATCCGTGATCACCACAGCTTATCGGGGTATACACCCTTAGCCTTAAGCTCGCTGATGGCTTTCACAACTTTTTCTTTGTCTTCCTTGTAGGTAACGCCGAACCACTTGTCGCGGCTTCTGAGCACGCGCACAGTGGCCTCGTTTTTCTTTAAGAGCTCCTGAACCGCTGTAGGCAGATAATACTCGCTCTTCATAGGATTACCGGCTACTTCGGTATCGAGGAAATGTCTGAACGACTTATCGAGCTCTGTAAGAATGCTTTTCCTGAAGCCCCACAGATTCATGGAAACCGTCAGCTCCGGGGATATGTCCTGCCAGGTCTCTCCTCCGTCCTCAGAGAATGCCGCACCTTCGCCTTTTTTGATGATCTTGGTCTTTTCCTCGATATTCTCGAGGTAACCGTTCTCATCTACGGTGCAGACACCGCGGGATACGGCTCCGTTCTCCGTCAGGGTATTCTTAAGTATGTAGCCTACCATGCAGTAATCATGCGAATCATCGTCCGCGGGAGTGTTCAGCGCATCGTAGATCATGCTGAATGCCTCGGGACCATAGTAATCATCGGCATTGATGACCGCAAATGGCTGATCGAGCACGTCCCTGCAGCACAGGATCGCATGCCCGGTACCCCAGGGCTTCGTCCTGCCTTCAGGAACGCTGTAAGCCGCGTCGGGCAGCTTATACAGCTCCTGATATACATATTCCACATCTACAACCTTAGAGATCCTGTTGCCGATAGTTTCCTTGAAATCCTTTTCGATCTCGTTTTTGATAATAAAAACAATCTTTTTAAAACCGGCCCTGAGTGCATCGTAGATAGAGAAATCCATGATGATGTGGCCATGTTCGTCCACCGGATCGATCTGCTTGAGACCTCCGTAACGGCTTCCCATGCCTGCCGCCATAATGACCAATGCGGGTTCTTTCATGACTTATTTCTCCTCTCCGGGCTTACTGTTCCTTAATTTGTCCATATAGTAAACCTGTCCGCTGACTCTGGACTGTTCCGCGGCGTAAGCCATCAGATGGCTCTCGACCGACTGCTCGATGCCCGAGCGTATCTCCACAGTTTCTCCCTTATGTTCAAGGGCTGTGAGGAAGTCCATGGTCAGACGGTAGTCGCCGCCGCCATGGAAGCCCTCTTCGCTGTTGACATCAACCTTGCGAGTTTCGCCCTCGTAAAGATAATTGGAAGAATACTTGGTAACAGTAATGTAATCCTCGGAGTCATCACCGCAGATGTCTCCGTTCTCGCACATAACCTTAATGGTCCTGTGCATCTTGTTCGTAAGGCCGCTCAGATGGAATGTGGCCGTTACGCCGTTCTCAAACTCGATATCCGTAACCTGGTTGTCACATACGTTATTGTCGCAGTCAAATACACAGCGGCCGTAAGGACCCTCACGCAGTGCCTTTAAGATGCCTTCCTCGGTCTGATCCTCGGTAAGAACCGTAGCTGGCCAAGCGCCCTTGATCGGAAGATATGCTTTCTTTCCGTCAAAACGGCACTCATCCTCGCAAGGACAGTCGAGACATCTCGCCGCCGCTCCTTTCGGCGCGTTTTCTTTCCTGAAGTAAGAAAGATTGCCGAAGGACGATATCTTTTTGCAGTTGCTGCCGACTAGCCAGAGCAGGATATCCATATCATGACAGGACTTCTGCATGATTATGGGGCTCGACAGATCGGAATTACGCCAGTTGCCGCGTACGAAAGAATGCGCCATATGGAAATTGACGACATTCTAAGCGTGCTGTATGGTAATGACTTTTCCCAGTTCCCCGGAATCGATGATATTCTTGATCGCCGAGAAGAATCTGG
>JAGCSS010000204.1 GCA_017964055.1 Lachnospiraceae bacterium | reverse complement strand
TTCGTCACCCTGCTGTCGCCGCGGTGAGTCCATTCGGACTTTTCCTGTTCCTTATCCTCGACGTACATCGAGCGGAACTTGTACATGTTGAACTCTTTGCCGTGCTTGCCGACACGCAGCTGCTTGTAGATGATCGGGCCCTTCGATCCGCATTTGATCGCGATCGCGACGATGAGCATTGGTATCGCGAAAATGATCAGCGCAAAGATCGAACCGATGATGTCCATCGCGCGTTTTACCACGATATTAAAAGTGTTCGTGAGCGGCACATTGCGGATATTGATGACCGGCAGCCCGTACAGGTCCTCGATATAGGGCACGGTCGAGACCATATTGCCGTAGTCGGGCACGAACTTCGTGTGAATGCCCGATTTCTCGCAGATGCTGACGATCCGCTCGAGTTTTTCATACTCGTCGATGCTGAGCGAAATAACTATCTCGTCAAAATCGTTGTTCTCAATATACTCCTCGAGATCGAGCTCGGAACCTATGACCTCGACGCCCTTGTACCGGGTGCCGACTGCCATGTCGTCATCGAGGATGCCGTGTATCTGGTAGCCCCACTCCGGGAATGCCTTCAGTCGCCTGATATACCCTTCCGCCGCGCGGCTGTAGCCGACCATCAGGACGTGCTTTAAGTTGTGGCCGTGCTTTCTGATCGCCTTGAGTATCTTGATCGCGGTAAATCTGAACGCTGTGCCGAATATCAGGTTCAACGCGCCGAACGTTACATAGAACCAACGTGAGATATCGAGCTGTTTTCTCGCGTAAAGGATGAATGCGAAGTAGAAGATGCCCAGGATATTGGCCTCGAGCAGGTTGCTGAACACCCGCAGGCTCGAATGACCGCGCTTCGGGCGGTACAGGCCGCACATATTATAGATGATCAGATAACCCGGAACCAGAGGGAAAATGTTCTGCGCATAGGTCTCAAACGGCAGGAACAGTTCTCCTTCGGCCAGGGCAAACGGCTTCAGATGGGTAAGCACATAGAAACGCAGAGGATAGGCAAGGAAATAAGCGGCTACAATAAGAGCCGCGTCTATAACAATATGGAGTTTGTTTAATGTATTCTGATTGTCCTTTATCATTCCAAAGCCCCTCTGTTGCTGATAATTCTACATTATTTGGCCTGCAATAACAATCTTTTTAACATTTTCTTTCGTTTTTTTTCACAGTTTCAACACAAACCGGAGCTATAGTCAGTATCAGAAAAAAGCAGATATGTCACCGGTGACATTCGATCTGTAACGAAAGAAAGTGCGGCAGGCTGTAAAACCTCTGCCGCGCGGATTGGAGACAATTATGGATGACACCTATAACAATTACGACGCATATCGCCCTACAGAAAATCCTGCGACCGCTGAGCCCGCAAATACGGCTCAAGATACCTCACAGACCGACGCTTACGCACAGTACGCTTACGGTTACGGCTATGTACCGGGAGGCGGTCCTCAGGCACAGAGAACTTACACCGGCGCGTCCGTTATCCCGGATGCCCCTAAAAAGGTCAAAAAGCAGCACCGCATGCCGACCTTCCTGAAGGTCATCCTCGCGGCGGCCCTGTTCGGACTCGTAGCGGCGGGCGTATTCGTCCTCACCACCGAGCTCTACTACACGATCAACCCTTCGGCGGCTCCGAACACGACCTCATCTTCGGGCAGGATCGCGGGACACGCATCGCACACGACAAAGACGACCGATGCGAGCGTTGTGGCTTCCACCGCCCTGATCACCGATATCAGCACCGCTGCGACCGATGTTTCACCTGTTGTCGAGAGCGCGATGCCTTCGATAGTTTCGATCGACTGCACATTCCTGAACACGAGCTTTTTCGGCACCTATGAATCGGCCGGCGCCGGCTCGGGCATCATCCTCAGAAAGACCGATGACGAGCTCCTGATCGCCACCAATAACCATGTTGTGGCCAAATCGACTTCGATCAATGTCACATTCTGCGACGGCTCCACAGCTTCGGCTGTTATCAAGGGTACCGACGCGACCGCCGATCTCGCAGTAGTTGCTATCAATCTTAACGATCTGACAGCCGAGACCATGTCGGCGATCAAGGTCGCAACACTCGGTGATTCCGACAGCATAAAGGTCGGCCAGATGGTTGTTGCCATCGGCAATTCAATGGGTTACGGACAGTCCACCACAGTCGGCTATGTTTCCGCAAAGGACCGCGACGTCACGATCGAAGGTACGACGATGACTCTTCTGCAGACTGATGCGGCGATCAACCCCGGCAACAGCGGCGGCGCCCTGCTCAACCTGAACGGCGAAGTGATCGGCATCAACTCCGCAAAGTACTCCGATGAGTCTGTTGAAGGCATGGGCTTTGCGATCCCTGTTTCCCGCGCCGTTGCGATCCTCGACGAGCTCGCCGCACGTGAGACCCTGACGGAAAACGAGAAAGGCTACCTCGGCGTTTACATCAACAATGTATCCGCTGATATGGCAGCTTCCTACAACATCCCCGTCGGCGCATACGTATCGAACTTCACGGAAGGCAGCCCCGCACAGGCAGGCGGCATCCAGGTCGGCGACATCATCACCGCGGTCAACGGCATCTCGATCACGACCTCCGATGATCTCCGCAACGCAGTTAATTCCTACCGTGCCGGCACCACAGTCAAGATCACGCATTACCGCCTGATCGACGGTGTCTACACCGAGCTCATCTCAGAGGTAACGCTTATCGCAAATCCCTCGGCTGAGTAAACCCGGATATCAAAATTCCAGCCGTATAAAAACAGGCTGCCCGCAGTTTGGGCAGCCTGTTATTTTTGCTGTTTAATCCCTGTGCACCCTGATACCGGTCAGCGCGCACTGATCGCCCGTGAGCGCCACGTATATCTGCTCGGGCGGATTCTTTATCGTAGTGATGTTCTTGATGCTCAGACCCATATTCTCGGTCGTCGTGATGATCTTTTCACCCTTGCGCTCGAACTTCAGCTCGCAGTCGAAGCCCTTTCTGTTGGCCCGCTTCCAGGCCTCCCAGCCCTCGAAATCCTCGATCCTGCTGATGAACATGCGGTTATCCGAATCCGGATCGTCGTCGGAGCTCTCGCCGTCTATCCTGATGAGCGCCATCTCTCTGTAGTTCTGTCCGTTTACCCTCTTGTCATTTGATGAGAAGATCACAGCGTAAGGGCAATGCCATACAAGTCTCGCCGTAGGCAGGCTCTGCGTATGGAAAGTGATCTTCATGCCGTCCGTGAGCGGAATACCGTCCGAGCACTCGGAGCGGTGACCGTCTATCTGCAGGTTCGGGATGTCTCCGACCGGTGCGTTGATATAGCTGACCTCATCGGCGATCCTCGTGATATAGCTCTCGGAAACAGGCTTTTCCGCCTTGGATACGTTCAGATCGCTGATGCTGCATTCCTCACCGGTAAGTGAGAGGAATACGAATCTCGAGCTGTCGGGAAGAGCCACGGTAACCTCGATGACCTTCTCCCTTTCCTTGATCCTTACCAGCACGTGGTCCTTCATCTTGACCGCTTCGATCACGTAGGAAGCCTTTTCGCCGATGCCCACAGGCTCCGTTGCGGGGTCGTAGTCCCTGACCGGCTTAACCTGCATATTGCGGGCACCTTTCCGCTCCACGTGTCCGTCTCCGAATATCTCGCAGTATTCGTAATAATTCGTATCGCGCGCCGACTTTTCTCCGGCATGTATCGCTCCGTCGAGCGAGTCGTACAGGATCACCGCGGGTGCCTGTCTGCCGTTTTCACTCTTTGAGGTGAAACCGAAGCGTATCGTCGTCGTGTTGGGCGTGATCAGTATGCCTTCGGTGAATGTCTCGCGATATCTGCCGCATTCGAGGTTATTGTTCCAGGCCTGCTCGACAGCGACTTTCTGCTCCCTGAGCATATGCTCGACCTCTTTATCGATCAGATGCTGCATGATTTTTGAGAATACGGGGTCAAACTGGGTTCCCATGCCCTTGATGAGCTCCTCGCGCACAACCTGCGGAGGAATGGCGTCTCTGTAGCTGCGGTTCGATGACATGGCGTCAAACGCGTCCGCAACCGCGATGATCCTGGCCGTTTCGGGTATCTCCTCGCCCTTTAAGCCCTCGGGGTAGCCCTTGCCGTCGTATCTCTCATGGTGGAAATGCGCTCCTATGCTCAGATAGGGGTTCTCGCTGATCTCCGAAAGGATCCTGCTGCCGACAACGGAATGCGTCTTGATCGTGTCGTATTCCTCATCGGTCAGGCGTCCGCGTTTATTGATTATCTCCTCGGGAATGCCTATCTTGCCCACATCATGGAGCAATGCGGTGTAATATACCCGGTTGCACTCTTCTTCGCTCTTTCCGAGCTCTCTCGCTATCTGCTCGGAATACTCGGCGACACGCACCCAATGGCCCTGCGAAAACTCGTCCTTTGCGTCTATCGTATTGACGAGCGCCGTGGCT
>JAGCSS010000026.1 GCA_017964055.1 Lachnospiraceae bacterium | reverse complement strand
GTAGCGTCCCGCGGGTCCCTCAGGGAACGGTATCAGCGCAAAATCCTCGAGCGCCAGACCCTTGTTCGAAGTGGGCTGATCGACAGAATCGTCGGCGGCGAAATTCATTGCAGCCTCGCCCGTGCCGAGCTCCGAGTGCGCGCCGGCCCAGTCTGTGGTAGTCGTATCGGCATTCAGGATGTCATATTTCCAGCGAAGATCACGCATGTATTCCATCGCGGCGATGCACTCGGGCGATGTGAAATTGCATATCCAGCGTCCGTTCTCATCCTGATACTCGAGCGCGCTCTCTCCCACGCAGCCGAAATTCCATGCGATATTTGTGAAAAGCCATCCGCCGTAGGTTTCGCTCGCAGGGAAAACCAGACCTGCCTTGCCGGTCTTTTCACGGATGATCTGACCGTACTCGGCCAGTTCCTGCAGCGTTTTCGGATATTTGGGAAGCCCGTCTTCATCCACGAGTCCCGCCTCCCTGAACAGCGCGACATTGATATGCATGCCGAGCACATAACCGTCTCGGGGCAGACCGTAGATGCGTCCGTTCTCATCGGCGAGCATCTCGATATACGAAGGGCTGAACTTATCAAGCACTCCTATCTCCTTAAGCGCATCGGTCACATCTCCGACCAGATTCTGGCTGATCAGCAGCTGGGGATCAGTGAAAGGAGGCTGGAAAATGCTCGGAGCCGTGCCGCCCTTTGCCATAGGCACATAGTTGCTGAGCGAGTAGGAATAATAGTCGGGCACGAGAGTAACATTGGGATACTGCTTCTCCATCGTGGCCTTATAGCCCTCGAACAGCGCGAGCTCGGATGCTGCCGCTGTATCGGGCGGCCAGTTCCCGAGTGTGATCGTGCATGTCAGATCCCCGTCGATCACTTCATCGGAAAACGAGTCCAGTTCATTCCCGAGGTCCTCCGAGACCTGCGGCGCCTCGGTCGGCTTTGCCGCTTCGGTATCGTCGCCGTTCTTTCCCCCACATGCCGTGAAAAGCATGCATACAGCCATCATCAATACGAAAACGAAACTAATCTTTTTCATGGCTTCCTCCTGTTTCTGCTAAATAATGAAATGCTTGATTTTACGTCACGTTTAACGTTAAACCTATGACTAGATTATAATCATCTTTTTGATCGTTTGTCAAGGCACAATAATAAAAAATACGGCAGGAAAAATGTCCTGCCGTAAATCTTAATTTCTTCCGAGTTTGGATTCCTTTTTTGCCAGATACATCCTGTCATCCGCGATCTTAAGCACCTTTTCGGGAGTATCGGCCTCATCGCTGTACGCTGTGCCGTACGCGGCACTCAATGTGACATTGCCGCCTTTTTTGTTGTGCTCGTTCATCTTATTGACAAAAGCAGCCTCATGCGCATCCACGTAATCCTTTGAAGCGTCGGGCACGATCGCGATAAACTCGTCGCCGCCCACGCGCGCAACGACACAGGGTTCGGGAAATGCCTCCCTGAGTTTCCTGGCAAGCAAAGTCAGCGCCCTGTCTCCGGTGGCATGTCCGAAGGTGTCGTTCATCATCTTCAGAAGGTTCATATCCACGCTCACGAGCGCATACGGAGACTTGGCGCCTTTGAGCTTATTGAGCTCCTCCTCGGCTCCGCGCCTGTTCAGGATGCCCGTGAGCTCATCCATGTAGGCCATTTTCTCAAAGGCTCTCGCTTCGGCCTCTTTTCGCAGGTTTCCCGCTATCTTTGACATAAAATCTATAAACAGCGTAAGTACCACGATCAGCGCCGCAAAGGCGATGGAACTGCTGTATCTGTTGTTTTGGAAACCTGTGTAATACTTTTCGACGTTATAGCGTACCAGCTCTATGGCCGCGACCAAAATGGCCAGCGCAAAGCCAAACGCGAGTCCTTTGTCCAGCCGCTTTGTGACCCGTCTGCGCACCACCGTCAGATGTATGATGAGGATCAGCGTCACTATCATGCAGATGTGGCAATATCCCACAAAATGCGGCATATGCACGATATTCGTAAAATGGAGAGTAAATACGACAACCGCAAACAGGAACTCGACGATGACCCATATATTGAAAAACCACTTAAGCCTGTTGGGGAAGCCTTTTTCCGTGATCCAGTCGGAGAAATAAACGGTGAAGGGGATAACAAAAGTATACAGTGACATATACTCAAACAGGCATTTCTGCGCCATATCAAGATTAAACACTATCAGAAGATCGGAATTGGCCAGGGTATAGACGCCTATCAGGAACGCGAACAGCATGATACAGAACATCTTGAGCGCGGACAGGTTCCTGAACGAAAGTATGATCGCGAACACCATGCCCATCGATCCGATAACGATCAGGAACATGCTGATCGCCAGATAGACGCGCTCATTGATCAGGAGATCGTTTACCACGCTGTCGCCGTTGAGTATGCAGACCGAAGGTATGCCGTTAAAGGAATCGTCCTCGGTGACATGAAAAACGATCCTGACCCGTTTGCCTTCAAAGTTATCCGGAAGTCTGACGAAATTCCAGCCGTAGCCCAGCATCTTTCCGGAATCGTAATATTTCTGTCCGTAATTGAATATATGCTCTCCGTCCACATACACATCGACCATGCTGTGCACGGAATATATCTCAAGCGTGGGATCCGGGATATCGCATGCGGGAAGCGTCGTTTCCAGTTCAAAGACATCACCGGTGCCGAACATATCGAAGGTATCTGTCCCCAGCGCCACGTTTTCATAGGTCTGCCCGTGGGCCGCTGCCGTCCATCCGCCCGTGATCTCCTGCTTCTGCAGCGTTTTGTCGCCTCTTCTTATCTCGATCACAAGGATCGAAATGCTGGTAACGGCTATTATCAGGCAGAATATAAATAAATACAGGTTTTTCTTTGGGATCAGCTTCATAGGCGCTCCTGTGGTATAATGTATTCGTCAGAGTTTCAAATTACGGATGGATCCCCATAAACGGAGAAAAACATGTGCTGCAGATACTATTTCAGTGAAAACGAACCCGTCTTTAAGGAAGTGCTGGAAAAGGCCCTGGCATCTTCCCTGCGCGAACGGTTCCTGCGCGAATACGCAAAACCCGTCATCACCGAGGGTGAAGTGCGCCCTACCGATATCGCCCCCGTGATCGCCTCCAACAGGAACGGAGAACGCTCCGCGTTCCCGATGAAATGGGGCTTTACGCTGCCCGGCAGCAAAAACGCCATAGTTAACGCCAGAGTCGAAAGCGCCGCCGAAAAGCCGATATTTAAGGAAGCCTGGCAGCGCAGGCGCTGCATAATCCCGGCCTCGTGGTACTGCGAATGGGAGCATTTCACCGCGCCGGACGGAAAGAAAAAGACCGGCGACAAATACATGATACAGCCCCGCGGCAGTCACACGGTCTGGCTGTGCGAACTGTATACGATTGAGAACGGTCTGCCGGTATTTGCCGTCATAACCCGCGAGCCCGCAGGTGAAGTCAGCAGGATCCACGACCGCATGCCGCTCATACTCCCCGCGGACCGGATTGCCGAATGGATAAGCCCCGAAACACGGCCGGAGCTGCTGCTCCCTTACGCCCTGACGGACATGGTCCTCGAAAAGGTTATAAAAGCTCTGCCTAACGGATGATATCCACTATCTCGCCGATGTACATGTCATGCGGCGCTATGCCGTCGTACATGGCCTTTGCGACCGCCTCGGGCATATTCGCGACTTCCAGCTGCTGCCTGTACAGCTTTTTGCAGACCAGTGTCACTTCGGCCTCTTTAAAGGACATGGACTCTCCCGCCTTAACTGGCGTGAGTCCCGAAGCCTTCATCTTATCCATATCCCGGCCGGACTCTTTGCCGAGCACGCCCAGTATCTGCCTGTACTCCCCGGGATAAAAACTAACAGTAAAATAATCGTTTGAATCCATGAAATCATGGGTATATCTCGATGTCCGCACATAAACAGTCGCAACGGGCTTTCCCCAGAGGGTCCCGAGCCCGCCCCAGCTGATAGTCATCGTATTGAAACTGTTCTCTTTTCCTGCCGTGAGCAGTGCCCACTGTTTATCAAACACACTCAGGATATCCGTCGTAAACTCCATACCGATACACTCCTTTCTTTTACCTATTATTCTAATACGTTTTATGAGTATTGTCAAAAAGCCCCGTATTTGCTTAACCTGTCTTACGAAAAAATCAGGTAACCAAAAGTGACTTCTCTTTTTCATGGTATTATGATACATTCTGTATTAAAAGAACGCAGAGTATCTGCGGCAAACAACGGAGGGAGCCAAATGAAAAAAACCATCACAAAATCCGTTTTAACGAAACAGTATTTCTCGGTCAACCGGAGCCTGATCAAAATCATGGCATTCGTAGTCCTGTTCTGCCTGGTATGTATCCTGATCATTCCGAACCCGGCGGTCGGCTGGGGTGTGGCGCTGTTTGTTCTTGCAGTTGCCCTGTGTATCGGTCTCAAAACCAGAAAGAAGGCCGAATCGGCGAATCCCAAAGAGGCATATTTCCGCCTCTCCACTCTGACGTACAAGGAATGTGTGGATATTTCCGATGACGATATCAACGCTTATTCCTGGCAGGTGGAATTCGACAACGATTACAGGATCGCGGTCGACAAAAAGATTTATGACGAGGCCGAGACCGATAAGACCTATTATGTAGCTTTCTATAAGAAAACCGACAAGCCGTTCGCATTTTTCGATGCTGATATCTACACCCCTGACGGGATCTTTGAGATACGTAATTCGTAACGGCAGCGGAAAATATGATCCGGCATACAGAAGGGCCGCCCCCATGGGCGGCCCTTAAATCATACTGTTTTCCGGAAAGCTTATTCCCACACGGGAGGATTCTTTACAAAGAACTCAGTGTAATCATCAAAATCTGTCGAATCGATCCAGCCTGTTACACCGTTTGACTTAACGCATATCCTGGTGAAGTTGCCTTCGCCGTCGCGTACGAACTGTACGAGCTTGAACTTCGCGCCCTTCTTCAGGGTTCCGATCTGCTCGCCTGCGTATTCATCTGCATAAAGGGGCATCTTCCTGTTGGTCTTGAATGTGGTCTTCTCATTATCCTTATTGGGCTTGGAAGGCTCATCAACCAAAACAGCACGTCCGGACTTAACCTTAAGGTTCATGTTTACTTTGATGTAGCCGAGACCGCGGACAAATACATCGGTCTTGATCGTGATCCTGCTCTTTTTCTTCTGGCTGACGATACCGTCCGCGTCATCGAGCTTGCAATACTTGCTGATCTTTCCGCCCTTGAACCTGATCAGTGTGTATTCATCCCAGCCTTCAACATTCTTGATGACCGCGAGCTCCTTAAGACCGTCCTTCGTGCAGGTATCGATAACTTCGACCGTGATCATGTCCGGATAGAACTGATCTTCCATCTGGATAGCCGCAAGAACGTCCTTGCCGTTAATGGTCAGAAAGCTGAGCTGCAGACCCTTATCCGATTCCTCGGTGTCGTATACGATGGTCTCATCGGTTCCGTCGCCGTCGAGGTCGTCGGAAATGGTAGCTGCCGATGCCTTAACACTGCCGAGGCCCGAAAGCGCTGCGATCACGAAGGCAAAAAGTAATGCGGTCAATAAAGATTTGAACACTTTTTTCATAACAATTACACTCCTGTCTTTTTGTTTTGATGTTTACAAACATCACTTACGGTATCACTATACCACAAATGCTGCGAGAGAATAAGTATCCAAAAGTTACCTTTTGGGCTTTTCGCTATACTCCTCCTCAGATCTGTAATATTATAATCAATCTACATATTCCCATGCGTTCAGGGTCTCATCGAGAGGAGTTTCACCGGTATAAGCGTCGTCCAGTAAGATATAGGTGCCGAACTCATCTTCACCCAGGGACCATGACACATCCTCGTTCATACCTTTTTCAAGGAAGCATAACTGGCCCTGATCCTCCTCGATGCCCGGAGACAGGAAGCTATAGTTTTAACAGCTTCAGCAATAGTCATCTATAACTTCTCCGCCGGTCCACTTTTCTCCCCTAGCGATTGTCATGTATTTCTTCTGCCCCTCCGGCGAGAAAAAGCTCCGTGCTTCATAACTGAAGTGATTGTCTTCAATGGTTATATACGTCAGATAATATTTCTTCAAGCCGTCCTCGAGTTCTGTCGCCACTGTCAGGACGTTAGTCTCTCTGTTCAGATAAAAATCCGTTATACGGTACGAAGAGATTTCCCCATAGTGGTTTTTATAAGCGAGAGTATGTTTGAGTTTTAATTCATTATAATAATCTTCAAGAGAAGCCTCCGCCGCTTTCGGCTCCAAAGGGTATTGCATCGCGCTAGGAGAATTCCCGTAGTTATGGCGGGGCAAAAAGCTCCGCTTCTCTTCGCGTTCTCTCCTGCCCTCCCTCATTCGGACTGTTTTTTGCTCTGCGGCATCCCTCGCCCACTGTTTCCACGATTTAAGCGATTCCGCTGCCTCTTCCTGACTGACCGTCTTCATCCATGCGATATCCGTAGAAAGTCTTTTATTTTGCAGGATCGATATATCAGCCAATATCTGTTCAATCGAGCACCCACATGACATCTCCAACTTCTTGCAAGTGATCTCGTTAATGAGTATATTCTCAATCTTTGTAACCCATCGAAGATTTTCGGGCCTATTGTTCTGTCGATTTGTGTCCTGATGATCGACTATATGCTGTTCGGAAGGGGCCGGTCCGTGAAAGGCAGTAGCAACAATCCTATGCACCGCTTCGCTTGAAAACCTCATATACCCATGCTGCTTATCGACGATTCCGAACGTCCAAGAATTATCTAACTTCCTCGTTTTTTCTCCATCTCGGGCATGACGCATTACCGCACCATTGTCACGTACGGAATATACCTCACCCCTATACTCACAGATTCTTTCCTCGTCATATACATCTAGTAAGTTCATTATATACTCCTCCATTTTTGAAGCTGTC
>JAGCSS010000203.1 GCA_017964055.1 Lachnospiraceae bacterium | reverse complement strand
GATCTGGGACTGCCCGCGCTGGTGGAGAATTATCCCGAGCCTGCGATCGAGGCCGGTATTTTCCCCCCCGACTACGCGGATATGTACCGCGACATGATGCGCAGGATCGATGCAGGCGAGACAGATCTCGAGGCGGATATCCCGCTGACGGTCGGACGTGTTCCTTTCCGCGTTAAATACACCACAGAGTACGACGAACAGGGCAGGCCGGTCAAGGCCTTCTGTTCCGCTACGCTTATTTCGCATATCGAGCTCGAACGGATCAGCATGGACAATATGATCATCGATACGCTGGCTGCGGAGCACGCCTGCATATATATCGCGGATCTGACGGAAGACCGCATCCGCATAATCAAACAGGACGACATTCTGCATGTCGAACCCAATGCTACCAGCCACGAGCTGAACGATTATATCTGCCGTTTTGTTAAGGAGAATGCCGAGGCCGGAGAAGAGTGCCGTAATATGAACTTTTACGATCCGCAGATCTTCAGCGCCGGAGACAGGAGAGGCTTTGTATTTAAGGAACCTCGAAAGAACAGATGGCTGAACATATTTTACCGTGTGATCGAGCACAGGGACGGGCAGATCTCGCGCATCCTGATCACCTCGGCCGTGGTTGACAGTATGCACGCGCAGAAGCTCGAGGCGGATAAGCTGATCGCAAAACAGAAGGCAGAGCTTGAGGACAGACAGAAGCTGCTGCTCGATGCGGTTGATGCGGCGAACCGTGCCAACGCGGCCAAGACCGAGTTTTTCTCGAACATGTCGCATGATATCCGTACGCCCATGAGCGCGATAACCGGCTTCTCAAAGCTTGCGCTTGAGGAGATAGACGACAGGAAAAAGCTCGAAGAGTATCTTGATAAGATCGTTACGGCGGGCGACCACCTGATGAACCTGATCAACGATATTCTGGATATGAGCCGCATCGAGAGCGGAAAGATGGATCTGTCGCTCTCGCCGGTCAAGATAAAGGATCTGTTCGGGGAATGCGCGGATATGATCCGTGACGAGATGAAGGAAAAAGGTATCAGATTCGAAGAGGACACCGAAGGACTCGGCGACGATACCGTTAACTGCGATAAGCTCAGATTCCGTCAGATACTGCTGAATCTGCTGTCGAACGCATATAAGTTCACAAACAGGGGCGGAAGCGTCACGCTGTCCGGAAAACTTAAGGACAGAGGCGAGCGCCTGGTATACGAGATCCGCGTAAAGGACACCGGTATCGGTATGTCCGACGAGTTTAAGGAGCACATCTGGGAGTCATACACCAGAGAGGATAAGGGTACCGTTCACGAGACTCAGGGTACGGGCCTCGGCATGGCGATAGTCAAGAATATCGTCAATCTGATGGAAGGTACCGTAGACTTACAGACTGCGCCCGGCAAGGGCAGTGAGTTCATCATCGTTGTACCGTTAGAACCCGTATCGGGTTCAACGGCCGAAACGGATGAGGATGCTGCCGTACGCGAGGCCATGAACAGGGATTATTCGGGCAAGACTATATTTGTGGTCGACGATACAGCCACGAACATCAAGCTTGCCGAATATGTCCTCGGCAAGTTCGGATTTACCATCCGTACCGCGACCTGCGGCATTGACGCAGTAGAGACTGTCAGGAATTCCCTGCCCGGCGAGATCGACCTGATCCTCATGGATGTGGCGATGCCCGTCATGAACGGACTCGAGGCCACCCGCAGGATACGCGCGCTCGAGAATCCCGAGCTTGCGTCGATCCCGATCATCGCGATGACCGCGAATGCTTTCGAATCCGATATCAAAGCGGCTCTCGACGCCGGCATGAACGCACACGTACCGAAGCCGTTCAAACGCGAAGATCTGATAATGAAGATCGCGGCAAACCTGAAATAAACATAATGACATAAAAAGGCCAAGGCGCCTGTCACCATAAAAAACTTATGGTGACAGGCGCCTTGGCTTATTAGCAGTCTATGATTTTTATTCTGCCACGTGGCCCTTCTCCCTGAGTACCGCGATCACGGAGTCGACCTCGCGCTCGCATTCCTCGAGGGTGCCTGCTTCAACCATTACGCGGATCACGGGCTCTGTGCCGGACTCGCGCACCAGGATGCGGCCGGTATTGCCGAGATGTGCCTCAACTGTGGAAATAGCCTTTACAACATCCTCGTCGGTGCGTGCAGAAGGCTTGTCGTAAACACGGACATTTTTGAGTACCTGAGGATATACGGTCATGGGACTCGCAAGATCCGAGAGCTTCATTTTCTTTTCGAGCATGACCTCCATGATCTTGAGCGAGGTCAGGATGCCGTCGCCGGTAACCGCATGCTTGCGGAATATGATATGTCCGGAATTCTCGCCGCCGATCGAGTGATTGTTCGCTGCCATGTTCTCGGAAACATATTTGTCGCCGACCTTGGTCTTCTCATAGGAGATGCCGGCACGGTCAAGTGCCTTGTACAGGCCGAAATTCGACATGATCGTGGTAACGACTGTATTGTTGTTGAGCTCGCCGCGCTCCTTCATGTAGGAGCCGCAGATGTACATGATCTGGTCGCCGTCGATCAGATTGCCGCGCTCATCGACCGCCAAGCATCTGTCGGCGTCCCCGTCGTATGCAAAGCCTACGTCGAGGCCGTTCTCAACGACGTATTTCTGCAGGCCCTCGATATGCGTGGAGCCGCAGTTTGTATTGATATTGGTGCCGTCGGGCTCGGAATTGATGACGAAAGTCTTTGCGCCGAGCGTATCGAAAACGCCCTTGGCTACGGTGGTAGCCGAGCCGTTCGCCAGATCGAGGCCGACCTTCATGTCCTTGAACGAGCGTGTCGCGAGCGAAATGAGATAGCCGATGTATCTGTGACGTCCGATCGCGTAGTCAACGGTGCGTCCGATCTCCGCGCCCGTCGCGAAAGGAATGTCAGGTCCGAGGCCGTCGATATAGTTCTCGATCAGATCCTCTATCTGTGAATCCATCTTGTAGCCGTCGGAGTTGATGAGCTTGATGCCGTTGTCATAAAAAGGATTGTGGCTCGCGGAGATCATGATGCCGCAGTCGAAATCCTCACTCCTTACAATATACGAAATGCTCGGGGTCGTGGTTACGTGGAGCAGATATACGTCCGCGCCCGAAGCGGTGAGGCCCGCGACCAGTGAGTACTCGAACATGTAGCTCGAGCGTCTCGTGTCCTTGCCGATGACTACCTTGCATTTTTTGTTGTCATGAGCACCGAAATACCAGCCGACATAGCGGCCTACCTTGTATGCGTGCTCAACGGTCAGCTTGACGTTTGCTTCTCCTCTGAAACCGTCTGTTCCGAAGTATCTTCCCATATGATCTTTCCGTTCCGGATCCGCCCGGATCCCGCATGAAAAGGGATGCGGCGGATACGCCTTCCTTGTAGATTTGATTACATAAAGATTATATATGCTCACAGTATCAGATTCAAGAGTTTTGACGGCCGCACTCACCCGTTTTCGTGTTGCCGAGAAGGGACATTTGAAGTATACTGTCAGATGAAAAGATTTAAGGGGGCTTATTTTTTATGCGTAAAAAAAGCAGTTTATATATTCTGTTCCTTGTCGTGATCGCGATGATCGCGGCCTTTGCGGGCTGCCGGAAGGAACAGCCGGCGATACCTGCGGATCCGACGCAGGCGGTGACCGAGGCACCGACCGCGACGCCCACGGCGGTACCCACTCCGACTCCCGAGCCGACGCCCACTCCTACTCCGGAGCCTACGCCGACACCTGTACCCACGGTTCGTGACGTCTTCGAAAAGACCGAAGACAGCGGAGCATATCTTAAGACACTTGAGGCCAAGGATTACAACGAGTGCCCGATGACGTTCGCCGGAGGAAAGCTTATACTGATGCCTTCGACTTACGGCGGATGCGACCGGCTGATCGCGATCGATACCACGACCGGTGAAGCCGATTATCTGGAATATCCCGACATGCTGTACTACAGCGCGATGTATACGATCAATGACGAGTTGTTCGCTGTTCAACACCGCGTTTATTCCGACGATAACACCAGCATGGTGATCGAGATCTATAACGGAGAGCTGGAGCAGTTATACGGTTTTTCGATCCCTTACGGATATACTTCGTTTGATTTTGACGATGACGGAAAAACGTTCTGGTATATCGATCCGGATGAGGATGCCCTTATCAGATATGATTACACCGCCGGAGAGGGTACGGAAGCCATAAAACGCTCCGGCCTCGGGGAGGGATATATCCAGGATACGCAGGACGATAACCGTCTGACGATATATACATGGGACGAGTATGACGGGATATCGGATGTTTTAACGTACGACAAACGTACCGGAGAGCTTGCGGTCTCGGGACCGGGCGGTATGGACAGCGGAACGTGGGTATATGCCGCACCCGATGACAGCGCCTGCATCATTGCCTCCGATCTGCTGTATCCGCAGATAGATTATTACACATGCCCCGTATCGGAGCTGATCCCGGATGAGGACGGCGGTTACGGTGAGCCTGCGGCGAGTATGGCGGTGGAGTCGTCTTCCGAGATCTACTGGATCACACCCGACTGGAAGAACAAACGCATTCTGACCAAGTTCTCGACCTCATCGGGATCGAACCGCTACTATACCTACAACTGCTACGACATGGAGACCGGCAAACGCATCGCGCAGTTTGATACCGTGGCCTCCGGGGAAGGTCCCTCCGGCACGACGGTAGCGGACACCGAGGAAGGCATACTGTACCTCAACTGTTCCGACAGGATGAAGGGCGAGATGTATATCTATGCCTGGGACTACCTGAACGATGAAGCCGATGATACCGGGGACATCTTCAAAAAGGCGAGCGAGATCCCTGAGGAGATCGACAAAAAGCGCCGTGATTTTGAGAAAAAGCACAATTTTGCCATGTATCTGGGCAGTGAGGTATTTGCCAACGATTTCGGATACAGGCTTACGATATCCACCGACTGGGCAACGATCTCCGAGACCATAGACGTGCTCGACGAGGTACTGAAGAATTATCCCGACGACTTCTTTGAGCAGATGAAGCTCGGCGATACCAGGACCGTAGCAATTTATCTGTGCGCCGGATTCACCAAGGTTTACGATTACGATATCGACACTGCGATAGCGGTTGCGACCAATTTCGGCTACGAGAGGGCGCTGGCGATAGATGTCAACTACAGATATTCGCTCGAGCGCACCATCATCCACGAGATATCGCACTGGATCGACAAGCAGATCGAGAAAGCCGAGAGCATAGGCAGGCTCGAAGGCAGCTTTGCCGAAGAATGGCTCGAGTACCAGCCTGCGGACTTCGATTACCATTACGATTACAATAATGGCAAGCCCGTCTGGAAGTACATATTCTCAAAGGACCATATCGAGAACTCGTACTTTGTCGATGACTATGCGCAGACCTTCCCCGGCGAGGACAAGGCGCGCAGTTTCGAGTATCTGATGTACCCCGACGACTGGGGCAGCGACTACATGGAAGCGCCTCATATCAGGGAAAAGCTGCATTTCTACTTTGAGAAGATAAGGGCTGCTTTTGATGACAGCAACTGGCCCGAGGAGACCTCGTGGGAAAAGAAGCTGCGTGAGCGTGACGAGCAGTACGGCTCGGGCGGAAGCGAGACGGACGATGAGCTGAATTCTCAGAAGGCGATCCATGAAGGATGATCTTATGAACAGATGTGTGATCATAGGGGGCGCGAATATCGCGTCCCCGGCTTGTATAAAAGAGTATCTGAGGGATGACGATTTTCTGATCTTCTGCGACTGCGGCCTGCGCCATGCGGAGGTTCTCGGTCGCGAGCCGGATCTGATCGTCGGGGACTTCGACTCGTACGAGAACCCGAACTCCCGGATACCGACCATAGTGCTCCCTCATGTAAAGGACGATACCGATACCGCGTATGCTGTAAAAGAAGGCTTAAGGCGCGGTTTTTCGGAGTTTCTCCTGCTCGGCGTTATAGGAGAGCGTTTCGACCATTCCCTCGGCAATGTGCAGCTGCTCTACATGCTCGATTCGCTCGGGAAAAAGGGCATGATCGTCGATGACTTTTCGGAGCTCGAGGTCGTGTCTGATACGGCGGAGATCACCGGGGATTACGAGTATTTTTCACTGCTGAACATCTCGGGAGAGGCAGCGGGCATAACTGTCACGGGGGCCGCGTACTGTGTTTCCGATGCGGAGCTCACCTGCGATTTCCCGTTGGGAGTCAGCAACGAGCCGCTGCCCGGGCAGACCGCGCGCGTGAGCGTTAAAAGGGGCAGGCTGCTGCTGGTGCGTGACAGAAGGACCGGAGCGTAAGGCTTTATAAAATATTTACGGTACGGGATGGGCAATAACCCTTGAATTTCCCGCGCAATTATGATATAGTTACGTGGATTATGGGGATACTGCGCCCTTTTGCGCAGCCCCAAGGACGAATATTTTAGGAGGAACACATAATGAGTGTCACAAAAGAAGATCTGGGCAAAAACATGTACAAGCTTACTATAGAGGTAAGTGCCGAGGATTTCACCAAGGCTTATAATGCATCGTATCAGAAGAACAAGGGCAGGATCGCTCTTCCCGGTTTCCGTAAGGGAAAGGCTCCCCTTCAGCTGATCGAAAAGGCATACGGCGCAGGCGTATTCTACGAGGACGCAGCCAATGACCTTATCGAGGCAGAGTATCCGAAGGCAGCTGAAGAGTCGGGACTTGAGATCGTTTCGAGACCCGAGATCGACGTTGAGCAGATCGAAAAGGGCAAGAGCTTCATCTTTACCGCAAAGGTAGCGGTTAAGCCCGATGTAGAGCTCGGCAAGTACAAGGGCGTTGAGGTTGACAAGCTCGAGGTTGAGGTTACCGACGAAGAGGTTAACGCCGAGATCGACAAGGAGCGCGAGAAGAATTCCCGCATGGTCAACGTTGAGGATCGTCCCGCAGCAAACGGCGATACCGTTAATCTTGATTATCTCGGAAGCGTTGACGGCGTGCCTTTTGACGGCGGCGCTGCACAGGGCTACGATCTCGTACTCGGTTCCGGTTCGTTCATCCCCGGTTTCGAGGATCAGCTGGTCGGCGCTGAGGCGGGTGCGGATGTTGACGTTAACGTTACCTTCCCCGAGGAGTATCATGCAGAGGAGCTCGCAGGCAAGCCCGCACTCTTCAAGTGCCATATCAACTCGATCAAGGCCAAGGAGCTTCCCGAGGCAGATGACGAGTTCGTTAAGGACGTTACGGATTTCGAGACTCTCGATGAGTACAAGGCTGACTTAAAGAAGAAGCTCACCGAGGATAAGGAGAAGCAGGCTAAGGCAGCCCGTGAGGACGCAGCTATCGAGGCTGTTATCGCAGATTCCAAGATGGAGATCCCGGACGCCATGGTAGATACCCAGAAGCGTCAGATGGCTGAGGATTTCGCACAGAGACTCAGAATGCAGGGTCTTTCGATCGAGCAGTATTTCCAGTTCACCGGACTTACCGCAGAGAAGCTTCTTGAGCAGATGGAGCCCCAGGCATTAAAGAGGATCCAGTCCAGACTGGTTCTCGAGGCCGTTGCAAAGGCTGAGAACATCGAGGTTTCCGATGAGGATATCGAGAACGAGTACAAGAAGATGGCCGAGCAGTACCAGATGGAGCTCGACAAGGTTAAAGAACTGATCGGCGAGAACGAGAAGAAGCAGATCGCTATGGACCTCAAGGTTGAGAAGGCTGTAGAGTTTATCGCTTCCAACGCAGTTGAGAAATAATTGACCGCCTATTGAGGTTTATTTCACAAACAGGAGGTATTTATATGAGCTTAGTCCCTTATGTCATTGAACAGACCAGCCGCGGCGAGCGTTCTTACGACATTTATTCCCGCCTTTTAAAGGACCGCATCATTTTCCTTTCAGAGGAGGTTAACGACGTGACCGCGAGCCTTATCGTGGCTCAGATGCTGTTCCTGGAGTCCGAGGACCCCAATAAGGACATCAATTTCTACATCAACAGCCCCGGCGGTTCGGTTACCGCAGGTATGGCTATTTACGATACCATGCAGTACATCAAGTGCGATGTTTCGACCATCTGCATCGGTATGGCGGCCAGCATGGGAGCGTTCCTCCTTGCGGGCGGCACAAAGGGCAAGAGAATGGCCCTTCCGAATGCCGAGATCATGATCCACCAGCCTTCGGGCGGCGCGAGAGGTCAGGCAACCGAGATCCAGATCGTGGCGGAGAACATCTTAAAGACCAAGAAAAAGCTGAACGAGATGCTCGCGGCCAACACCGGCAAGCCTATCGAAGTCATCGAGAAGGATACCGACCGCGACAACTACATGAGCGCTCAGGAGGCTCTTGAGTACGGTCTTATCGACAGAGTGATCGAGCACAGATGATCATTGCTGACGTAATGTAACTTTTTTCCTGCGGGATGACCCGCGGGGAACATTGAAAGGATCAAAATGGCAAACAAGAACGACGACAGACATTCACCTATACGCTGCTCATTCTGCGGCAAGTCACAGGGACAGGTACGAAAGCTCATTTCGGGTCCCAATGACGTGTACATCTGCGATGAGTGCGTTGAGCTCTGTGCCGAGATCGTGGACGAGGAGTTTGAGGAGGAGGGCATTCGCCAGGGCGGTGCCGACATCAATCTCCTGAAGCCCATTCAGATCAAGGAGTTCCTTGACCAGTACGTGATCGGACAGGATGAAGCGAAGAGGGTGCTTTCCGTAGCGGTTTACAACCACTACAAGAGAGTCATGAGCGAGAAGTCCATGGACGATGTTGAGCTCCAGAAGAGCAACATCCTCATGATGGGACCTACCGGTTCGGGTAAGACCTATGTTGCGCAGACACTCGCGAAGATCCTTAATGTGCCCTTTGCCATCGCCGATGCGACCACGCTTACCGAGGCCGGATATGTCGGCGAGGACGTTGAGAATATCCTGCTTAAGATCATCCAGGCCGCCGATTACGATATCGAGCGCGCACAGTACGGCATCATCTACATCGATGAGATAGACAAGATCACACGCAAGTCGGAGAATGTTTCGATCACCCGTGATGTTTCGGGTGAGGGCGTACAGCAGGCTCTGCTTAAGATCCTTGAGGGCACGGTTGCTTCGGTTCCTCCGCAGGGCGGACGTAAGCATCCCCATCAGGAGTTCCTGCAGATCGATACGACGAACATCCTCTTTATCTGCGGCGGTGCGTTTGACGGTCTCGAAAAGATCGTTGAAGGCCGTATCGGAAAGAAGTCGATGGGCTTCAACGCCGAGATCGACGATCCGATGCAGAGGGATATCGGAGACCTGTTCCGTCAGGTACTTCCCGAGGATCTGATCAAGTTCGGCCTGATCCCCGAGTTTATCGGCAGAACGCCTATCACGGTCGCACTCGACATGCTCGATGAGAGCGCTCTCGTGGACATCCTGAAAAAGCCCAAGAACGCTCTGGTAAAACAGTACAAGAAGCTGTTTGAGATGGACGGCGTAGAGCTCGAGTTCACCGACGAGGCTCTCGAAGTTATCGCTCACCGCTCGTTTGAGCGCAAGACCGGAGCGCGCGGACTGCGCTCGATCTGTGAGGCGATCATGATGGACATCATGTTCGAGATACCTACCGACGACACTATCGCCAAGTGCATAGTGACAAAGGAAGCGGCGCTCGGAGACGAGCCTCCCGTGATCGAATACGCGGAGGGCGGACGCGCGCGCAAACCTGCGTCGGCAAAACACTCGAAGAAGGCGGACGCAACCGCGTAAATTTCTATAGTGAAACAAGGGGACGGTTCTTCTGTCCCCTTCTTTTTCCAGCAAAGACACAGAAAACAAGGGGACGGTTCTTTTCTCTGCAGCGCCTGCGCAATCAGGATGTCGGGAAAGAATGGGCAAAAGAACCGCCCCATGTCATTGGACCCGGTAAAAGGGACAGACGAACCGTTAATTTCCCTTTTCAGATATGAAAATAGCGGTTGCGTTAATCATGTGGATTCAGGAAGAGAGGAGAGCGGCATGGTTATTAAGAGTGTAGAGTTGGAGACGGTGTGCGGCATTACGAGTACGCTGCCGCGCAATGAGCTGCCCGAGGTGGCGTTTGCCGGGAAGTCGAATGTTGGGAAGTCCTCGATGCTGAATGCGCTGATCAACCGTAAGTCGCTCGCGAGGACGTCGTCCACGCCCGGCAAGACGCAGACGATAAACTATTATAATGTCAATAAGGAACTGTATCTCGTGGATCTGCCCGGCTACGGCTATGCAAAGGTTTCACAGACCACAAAGGAAAAGTGGGGCAAGATGATCGAGCGGTATCTGAAGAAGTCACCGACCCTGAAGGCCGTTTTCCTGCTGATTGATATCCGCCACGAGCCCGGCAGGAATGACATAGATATGTACAACTGGGTATGCGAGAGCGGTTTTACGCCCGTGATCATCGCAACGAAGCTGGACAAGATCACGCGCTCGCAGGTTCAGAAACAGACCGCCCTTATCCGCAAAACTCTCGGTGCGAAGGGTGCGGTCATTATCCCGTTCTCCGCTCTGAACAAGCAGGGTGTCGATGAGATCTGGGCCGAGATACAGAAATATACAGCGCCGGCAGATGCAGTGCCTATGGGGGCTGAAGTGCCGGATACATCCGAATCTAACGGATAAATAAGATGCCTCAATTATTCTTTTTGCGACGGCGCTTGATGATGTATCTGCAGATGTGCCAGGGGATGAATAAAATACCCAGCACAGCGGCCGCAGCAAATGCATAGAACTGAGGCTGCTTTTTCATGAATCTCGGATTCAGCTCGCGCAGGGAATCAAGGAT
>JAGCSS010000202.1 GCA_017964055.1 Lachnospiraceae bacterium | reverse complement strand
TCAATATTGTTTTCAGAACCGGTCTTTTCTATGGAAACAATGGATTTCTCGCCGCCGTTTAAAATTACTACTACTTTTTCGGATTCAACGCCTTCCTTATTGTCCGCGTTTACCGAAGTAACTGTAAATGTAAATTCCTGTCTGTCCGAAAGACTCAAACCGGTCAAATCGAAATCAAATTTATAAGTCTTCGTTCCGTCCGCAAGAGTTGTCTCATAATCTGTTGCCGCAACAGTTCCGACCTTGATCCTGGTGGCTCCGTTATCGCTTCTTTTGTAGATATTGTATCCCTCTACTGTGTTGCCCGTAGTACTGGGATCGGACCATGTAAGCGTGATAGCGGAAGGTGAAACAACACCCGTATCGTTGTCGGTAATATAGGCAATCTCACCCTTCAGGTCATTGACTCTCGGCGAAGGTGACATAACAGTATTGACCCTGAAGCCATAGATAGGCACTGCCTGTCCCAGGCTGTTCCTCAGATTGGAGTTCCACTTTACTACCTGCCAGTTGAAGCTGTAGCCTCTGGCAGCAGCTTCAATTCCGATGATATCGTTTGCCGCCTCTGCCAGGCTGTTATCGTCCAGATTGAATACCGTTGCCTCTATACCTTTGCCGATTCCCTTGGAAACCGTAACCTGTCTTTCACTCATGGCCTCAAGCGAAGCCTCGACACCGAACTTTGCTCCGTTACCGGCGAATTCAAAGCCTGCCATTACAGAAGCCTCAAATGACATACCGTTTGCCTGAGCCTCTCCGTAGCCTGTGTTCGCAGTCTCGGACCAGGCAAATCCCGTGCTGCCCGACCCCGTTCCGAATGCCTGTGACTGGTTCTGGAGTACCTGCAGACCGGCAGGCTCATCATTTTCCTTTAAATATGCCTCGGGATCGCCTTCATGTCCGAGCCATCTGTCCGAGAGCTTTGTAAGAAGCATCTTGGCCTTGCTCGCATCATTTGCGCGGGCATAGTTGGCCGAAGCTCTTACCTGATCATTATAATAATCTACGAAATTGTTGTATTCCTTTACAGAAACAGTCTGATAAGCCGGTGCCGAAACGAACGAGACGGTCATTCCCTTTCCGGTAGGCTGTCCGTTATTAACTATTTCGTATTCATAGGCCACGATCGGAACTCGCTTTAAAACTACCTGGTCCAGCCATCCCGAAGACCATTTATACTGTGCTGATGTTTCATAGCCCGAAGTAAACGACTCGCTCCATTCGGTTTGGTAGCCCGCCTTTACGCTGGCACTGACCGCGCTGGTCTCAACCTCAGCGCAGACCGAGATCCCTGACGAAACGGTATTCGTATCCTCCTGCTCATAATTCATCGTTTCCTCGATGCTGTAGGTCAGGGAGTGCGTATCCGTGATATACTCGTACATGTCCTTAAAGTACGGAGCAGCCTGAAGGACCGCCATAACCTCGGGATCCGAATAAAGCAGCTGCTTGGACTTATACCTGACAACTATGCCGTCGCCTCCGTTATCCACCGCACAGACAATGTAGTTTAAGGCACAGTTCTTAAAATCATCACTGTAAAGTAAACCTATCGAGTTATCAGCTCTTGAGGGAAAATAATTGCTTCTTAAAGTATTTAAACTTGTGCTGTAATACTGACCGGCTATTCCTGCGGCAGAATAATTCTTTCCGCCTGCCATACCCATATTGTACTTATAAAAAGTACTCCATGTATTTTGTCCGATTCCAACAGTATATACTATCTGCTCACGTCCGTCGCTGTTGCCGTCGAAATTACCCGCCGTAACCGAAGCAATAAAGCGTACAGCAGCGTTGTCCGCAGTATAATCATCTTTTTTATCGGAGTAGTTATCTTTTTTGGTAAATGAGTCAAGGGTATATTTTAAATTGATCTTTTTTGCGCCTGTGTTGTTCTTCTCCAGCGCATATATATTTCCGTTTATAAACATATATGCGGCATTGGTCCTGCCGTTTATATCAAAACACTTTACCGCTGTCTGCTGACCTGCGGAATATAATTCGGATATGGCTGAATTGTCTTCGGATCCACCGTTCATAGACATCGCGCCATCTGACCAGGTGTTTATACCATGAACAGCCTCGCTGACCATATTCAATTTCCCGTTGAAAACAGTAATATACCACTTTCCGGGATCAATTCTGTACGGTTCTATAACTGTTCCGTTTCCGGGACCTCTCATACTATTGTAGACACCCGCTACAACGATCTCCTTTACGGCTTTGCCATCCGCGTTGTCCACATTACCTATCGACAGACCGGGAACCACACAGCTGTTCCATTCGCCGTTGTTACTCCAGACGCCCATTTCCCTGTCACGTTTTCCCGAGATATCGTCTGAGTAATTATCCTTACCGTAAGATACTGCCAGATATGGTCTGTACATGTCGGTCATCTTAGACCTTCCGCCATATTCGTATGACAGTATATTCACATAAGTAAGTACAACCAGATCGTCTATGCCATCCCCTGTAACATCACCGGTATCCACTGCTCCGGACAGACGGTTACCTACATAGGTGCCTGAAAGCAGGCTTCCGATCTGCTGGTTATAGATATTGTGAGTCAGTTGTCTGGTATGCGCGGACTGCTTTTTTGACATTGATAGGTTCGCATTTACCACGATCTCATTAAGACCGTAACTGTTTTGATCTGTTCCGTCATATGCGGCATAAACCACCAAAGTGTCCTTATGGTCATTGTTATAGTCACCTGCCGTGACAGAGAAAAAATTCTTACCCGCATACTGATTGAGGAATTGGGCCATACTCTGCACCATCCAGTTTACGCTTCCCAGTTCCAGTGCATTGCTCCACTGCCTATCCTTGTTGCAGACATACAGGAGCAGTTTCGCACTGGTAGCAGAATATGCTCTTACGCCGATCAGTGCTATATGATCCTTGCTGCCCGAGCCGGTAGGGTCAAAAGATACCGTCTGCACATAGTTCAGGCTCTTTATGTCGTTAGGAATATTATAATTAAGGTTTTCCGTTGAATTATTCAGAACCTTGCCGGTGTTACCGGTCTGCGCGGAAACCTTTATATCAAATGACTTCATGGTCTTGCTGCCATTATATTCCATGGCAAGGACAGCCAATCTGTCATGCGAGACCAGTGTAAACGGCACGTCCGTGCCATGTCCGTAAGGATCCTTGTCCTGCTTGTACAGTTTAGGCTCCATACCGTTCATGGCCTCAAGAGAATCATATACCTCTTTGCCGCTCTTTTCTCTCTTCTGCCCCTTTTCCGCAGCTGCCTGAACCTCTGTCGCGCCGAACATGGGCAGCGATCCGAGAACAAGCGCCAGCGAAAGGATTATCCCCAGTATACGTGCATATAATCCCTTTCGTGAATTTATCGCTCTCTTTGTATTCATTTTCTTACTCCCTGTTTTGTTGTTTTTGTTCCCTGTACCTTTTTAGTTTAATGCACAAAACAGTTATAAGCACACCGGCCATGAATGTAACGATCGCCACCAGGATATATCCTCCGGTATTCTCGCCCAGCATGGATGTGCCGTAAAAACTGTCTGCGCTGATGCTGTGCCCCACATCCTGAAGTACAGCCAGTGTTCCGATCAGAGCCACCAACAGAATGGCAGATGCAGTGCCCAGTGCCTTTACCGCAAACGCATCTCTCTTTTTCCGCAGCTTGTCCGCACGCTCATGCATAGCAGCCAGTCTGTCTGTCTTATTACGCATCCTTTCCTCCTTTCAGGCTTCTAAATACTGTATGACATAATCTTGTACAGCCGGTTCGAAGCCGTTTCCAACCGTTCCGTAAAATAAGAGTCCTCTAAGAGCGATAATTCCTAAAATAAAAGTGCACAAATTATGCGTCAGGGATTTGTGCACTATGTCTAAACAAGTTTTATTCCTCCTTTTGCCTATTTTCAGTCCTGCTTTGTATCATCATGATCACGACAGCGGTAACCATAGGGATCAAATAGCCTATCCAGGCCACTATTCCTTCTTCGGCAACCAGAATATTGTATATAGCGTGATAAGTGACCGTAAGTGTCAGCATTCCTGCCGTTCCGGCGAGCCTCAGCCACATATCCTTCCATATGAACATCAGTCCCGCGGAGATTATTGCTCCGCAGACTACATGCATGGCACCGGTCCCGAAGCCTCTGATCAACAGATATAATACATTGGATGCACCGTTCGCCGTCAGCCAGCAGATATTTTCAAAGGTTGCGAAGCCCAGCGCCACATGTATCATACACCAGGCGGTGTCATCCCTGCGCTTTGGCTCGAATACCAGCAGATAAAACATCATCGGCAGGAACTTCATGATCTCTTCTATCATAGGCGCTATCTCACCCGCCGCCTGGTAGGGCTTGGCTCCCAGACGGTATGTCAGATAGGTGCTGACATATGATGACAACAGACAGGTGGTCATGCCGGCCAGCAGAAACAGCATCATCTTCCTGTGTTTGTCCTTAAGCGAGACTGCCGCCACCAGCACAGGCGCTGCGATACAGATATAGATATTCTCAATATAATTCATGCTACAGCCTCATCCTTTCTTTCGGACAAGCCTATAACAGGACTTGCGAACAGTAAAATTATCAGCATCATCACAGCTTTCATAAAATCGAACCAGTAGTAAGGGCTCAGCACCGAATCGACCGTTAAAAAGCAGGATGCGGTCCACATTCCGTAAACAGCGATAAAGAAAAGACCTGCGGCGATATACAGACGTCTATGGCATCTCAGTTTTACCTGCTCAATACCTTCCCTGCTGCGCAGCTTCAGGGCATGCAGTCCGTTTATAACCTCGCACCCAAGCAGCGCCATGATAGTCGCTGCGATCAGATTGGATATATAGTCTCCGTAAAACATGTAGAACACACACATGGCCGCCGTAAAAGCAGGTACGACCCACATCAGCCGGCTCTTCTCTCCTGCCTTTCGCAGCGTGATCTCGTTCAGGAAAATGTATAGGAACAGGGTTGATACATACCAGCCCAGATAGGGTATATAAAAAAGATCCGGCGTGCTGCCGTTGAAGATATAGTACAGCAGCCAGTACAGATCGGCCAGCATCCCGGCCGTATAGCAGACTGCCAGCAGCATCCAGTTTCGCCTGGTCGTTGATATGGCCCTCGTTATGGCCACGGCCGCACAGAAACCGGACACGATCAGTTGAATGTTGTTATCTATGTTTTCCATCAATAAGCCTCGGTTATTCCTTCTTTTTCCAGTTCCTCGCGCAGAAGCTTTTTGCCGCGGGAAAGCAGATTGTCTATCTTTTTGACGGTTTTGCCCATGACACGGGCAGCGTCCTTGTAGCTCATGTCCTCAAAGAACACCAGCCACAGGGCTTCCTTCATCTCCGCGGGAATACGCCCCATACATTTGATCAGAAGCCGCTTTTTTTCATCCTTGAGGAGATCTTCGTCTATGCCGTTCTCCGCTGCGGGCTCAGTCTCAAGCTCATCCAGACTGAACATGCCGCGCCTCTTATCCCTCAGATAAAAACGTGATACCAGATTGTGCCCGGTCCTGAACAGATACGCCTTAAAACCGCCCTCGCGTATGCGCGGCTTTGATGCCATGATTCGCGCAAAAGCTTCGATCATGATGTCCTCGGCGTCCTCCCAGCTGTACATGAAGCCTTTCAGGTACAGGAGCAGTTCGTCGCCGTAACGCAGCATCAGCTCGTCATACGCCGTACCGTCTCCCCGAAGGAACCGTTGATATAACTCGTCATCGTTCATGGTTTAATATATTTCCAATGTCATTTTATTTATTCACTACTGAAGCGTACACTCTTCCGTCTTTTTCGACCTGCTTTAAGAATCTGTCCGCCTCTTCGGTCAGTTCTTCGATCAGATCCGTGTCGATATCATGACCGCAGTTTGAATATATCACCAGTTTACAATGAGGCAGACATTTAGCGGTCCTGATCATAAGCTCGGGAGTGCTGATAGGGTCATCCGTGCCGCCGAGGATCAACGTAGGTGTATTAATGCTCTTCAGCGCCTCACACAGCTTTTCTTCGCTTCCGAGCCTCATCAGCGGTCTGCCGTAATCTATTGCTTTTTCAAGCGGATCTGCCTCCGGAAGCTCCGAAATCCACTGTTCACGTTCCTTGCGGCGTTTAACACGCTCCTCATCATTGTCGATCTGAGGATTAAACGGCGGTATTGCTTTGATCAGACCCTGCATCAGCATCTGCCTGTAAGACATTACTCCTTCGGCCAGACTGTGCGGGCCCGGCACTACTGCAAGAAATGCCTTAACTCTTTCGGGATGCCTTAAATTCAGATGCCATCCCAGTCCCGCACCGTGCGAAGCGCCCATATATATGAATCGATCTATGCCCAGTCTGTCCGCCAGACACACCACATCATCGGCAAACTTATCATACCACGCATCGCCATAATCTTCCGTCACATGATCCGACGGCGCAAATCCCCTGAGTGTAAGGCAATACACATGATAGCCTCTCTCTGCCAGCGACTGCTGCAATCCCTTCGGATAGAATCCCACCTGCGCCGAGATTATAACCTTATCTCCCGTTCCGTGCTCCTCATAATACAGATTGAGACCATCCTCAGTTACAATGTAACCCATTATTCCGACCTCCATGTCCGCAGTCACAGTTACAGTTAATTCTTTAGCCTACTGCCCGTCAGATTAAGCATTATCGCTCTTTCTGATATTATCGATATTTTCGGTAGTTCCGCCGCCGTTATCGTCGTCTGCGGGCTTCAGTATGCCTTTCTCTACCAGTCTCATGAACGCATCGACCACATCCGTTTCGAACTGCGTGCCCGAATTCTCTTGTATGATCGATACCGCGCGCTCAAAATTCATGCGCTTTCTGTAAGGACGGTTCGAGTACATTGCGTCAAACGTGTCCGCAACCGCAATAAGCTGAGCCACGCGGGGTATCTCGTCCCCTTTGAGTCCGCGGGGATATCCCTTACCGTCGGGTCTCTCATGATGCGACCTTGCGCCTTCCGCGAGATCCGGCATTATGCTGATGCCTTTCAGGGTTTCGTATCCGAGAGGCGAATGCGTCTGGATAATATGGTATTCGTCATCTGAAAGCTTACCCGGTTTGTTAAGCACATCAGCGGGTACACCGACCTTACCTATATCGTGCATCAGAGCGATATTTCTGTATTTATCGATCGTTTCCCGGTCATATCCAAGCTCCTCCGCAAGCATCACGGTATAATCGGCAACTCTTGTGGAATGGCCGTTCGTGTACTTATCCTTCATATCGATAACCTTCGCAAAGGATTCGACGATCTCACTGACGAGCTTTTTGTTCTCTTCAGCCTTTTTGCTGTATAGCTTCAGCTTATGACGGTAGATCAGGGTTATCACTGCCGCAACTACAGCAACCGCAGCGGCGATGACCGCGATCCTGAACCAGAGCTGCTCATAAAGGGCAAGCTTTTTTATTATATTTATATATAGACCTGTTTTATATCCGCTCTGCGGATCGGAGAGCCTGATGTCAAAGCTGTAGTCCCCGCCTTTGAGGTTCGTGTATACCGCCTGAACGCTTCCGCTCTCCGCCGCGGTATTCATCTCATCCTCAAAGCCGTCGAGCTTATAGGTGATGACCGGCTCCGCAAGTGTATAGTTGCAGACATAGCCGTATACCGTGAGCCTCTTTACTCCGGAATCGAGCACAAAACTGCCGTCCGCCTCGGGATATACCCGCGTTCCATCGGCTTCCACGTACGGAACGCTCATTTTGATGCTGTCATAATAACGAAGGTTCTCATTGATATTTACTTTAATGATGCCCTTCTGACCCGCGATATACAGGTCGCCCTCGTCTGTCAGGCAGCTGTAGGAATTCGGTGTGATCGGGAAAGGCAGTCCGCTGTCAAGGTCATAATGGATCACATTGACCGCGCCTTCTCCCATCATCTCGCTCTTAGGCACAACGTAAATGCCGTTGCTGCCCGTAACCCACATATCTCCCTTATCGTTCTCAAACAGATCGTAGTTGTCGGTATAAGGGAATCCGCTGACCGTGGTGATCTTGCGGTCCGGGGTCATATATGCGATGGAATCTCCTGCGATGATCCATATCGTATCAAGTGTTCTGTCCTTCTTCACCTTTTGAACCACATCCGAAGGGAGCCCTTCAGCGGTACCGATATGCGTCAGGCTATCCTTCCCGAGGATGAACAGTCCCGCGCCGTCCGTTCCGATGACCAGCTCTCCTGCCGCGTTCTCCGCTAAAGTCAGGATCTCCGCACCCAGGAAAGCGTCTTTATCATAAACATTGCTTACCTTATTATCGGATATAATCGCCAGACCGCCTTCGCATGCCGCCGCATAGCTTCCGTCAGCGCGCTCGATGATCATCCTGACACTGTCTGAAGGCAATCCGTCCGAAGCACTGTAGGATTCCGCGTATTTACCGTTGTAGCAGAACAGCGGATACTCACCGGAACCGCAGAGCCATATCCTTCCGCGGCTGTCGCCCATGAAGCTGTGGAACTTTGTATATACCCAAAGCTCCTCCAGATACCAATCGTCGACAGATGTTTTTTCCCCTGCGGTATCGACTATGTATTCAACAGGGCTTACATTTTCGAACAGCATATCGCCAATGTCGCTGATATTCGCGTATGTTTCCAGATACTGATCATTTTGTGCTACATATAAACGGTCATTCTGAACCAGTACTGCGGTAATGTTCCACTGGTTATGATCAGCAGAGCTCC
>JAGCSS010000201.1 GCA_017964055.1 Lachnospiraceae bacterium | reverse complement strand
TGTAACGCATGGCAGCCGAAGGGTCGCCGTCGATCGAACCGAAATTACCGTGTCCGTCCACGAGCGGTATCGAAAGGGTATAGTCCTCCGACATATGCACGAGCGCGTCATAGATCGAGCTGTCGCCGTGAGGATGGTATTTACCCATCGTATCACCGACGATACGTGCCGACTTACGGTGAGGCTTCTTCGGATCGAGTCCGAGCTCGTTCATCGCATAGAGGATACGCCTCTGAACGGGCTTTAAGCCGTCCCTCACGTCGGGAAGGGCTCGCGCTATGATAACGCTGATCGCATAATCGCGGTAGGAGTTTTTCATCTCCTCCGAAAAATCCAGCTGCTGTAACTGTTC
This sequence comes from Lachnospiraceae bacterium, assembly GCA_017964055.1. GTDB lineage: Bacteria > Bacillota > Clostridia > Lachnospirales > Lachnospiraceae > RUG11977. Next base: position 8,255 of record JAGCSS010000201.1, on the reverse strand, counting down.
CATGTTTCCTTGATTCCTTTTGTATTTCAATTTGTGTCTGACGTAATATTACGGCTTGCATTTGCCCTTGGGTGTTGAGGAATATTACGTAATATCTAAGTTTGCGTTCTGAGCCTCCGCCATGATGAACTCGCGGCGGGGCGGTACGTTGGCGCCCATGAGGAGCGATGTCACCTCATCGGCCTCTACCGCGTCGCTGATGCTCACCTGGGCGAGCACGCGCTGGTCGGGATCGAGCGTGGTCTCCCACAGCTGGGTCGCGTCCATCTCACCGAGTCCTTTGTAGCGCTGCAGCGAGAGTATCTTGCGCCCGGTCTTCCGGAACTCTTCGAGTGCCGCGTCGTTAAAGAGATACTCGCTGACCTTTGACTTCTTGCCGCGCGCGGTGCCTGTCTCGTACTCGACCCTGTAAAGCGGCGGAAGTCCGCGGTAAACCTTGCCCTCGTAGATCAGTTCGGGCATATATCTGTAGAAAAATGTCAGGAGCAGCGTGCTGATATGCGCGCCGTCCACATCGGCATCGGTCAGTATTATGATCTTGTCGTAGCGCAGCTTTGAAATAACGAACTCCTCGGCTATGCCGCAGCCGAATGCCTGTATCATCGAACGTATCTCGTTGTTCTGGAGTATCTTGTCGAGAGGCGTTTTCTCAACGTTCAGTATCTTGCCGCGCAGAGGCAGTACAGCCTGGGTCCTGCGGTTGCGCGCGGTCTTTACGGTACCGCCCGCGGAATCACCCTCGACGATGTAGACCTCGCACTCCTCGGGATGCTTTGACGAGCATGCCGCGAGCTTCGATTTGGTCTCGTAGGTATCTGCGAGCGATTTGAGTACCGCGTTCCTCGCCTTGTCGCCTGCCTTGCGGGCGTTGTAGGACTTCATGGAATTGTCGAGGATGGTCTTTAATATCTCGACGTTCTTATCGAAGAAACGCGTAACCTCACTCGTAAATACGTCCTCGACGGCGATCTTCGCGTCGTTGTTGCCGAGCTTAGTCTTGGTCTGACCCTCGAACTGCGGGTCGGGATGCTTGATCGAAACGATGGCGATGATGCCGCTGCGGATGTCCTTGCCGTCGAGGTTCTCATCCTTTTCCTTAAGGACTCCGAGCTCTCTCGCATACTGGTTGATCACGCGCGTCAGACCCGATTTAAAGCCCGTAACAAGCGTTCCGCCGTCCACGACATTGATGCAGTTACAGTAAGAATTGATCTGCTCGGCGAAGGAATCGTTGTACTGGAACGCGACCTCCACCTCGATATCGCCGCTCCTGCCCTCAACATAGATCGGGTCGGGATGTAGCGTCCTCATCTCGCGCGAAAGATAGGCAACAAAGCTCTTGATGCCCTCATTCTCGCAGAAGGTCTGCTTAAATCCGGTGTTCTGGTCGGTAAAGGTAAGGGTGAGTCCCTTGTTCAGATATGCGGTTTCCTTGAGCTTTTTGACGATGACATCGGCCTTGAATTCGGTGGTGTCAAATATCGTCGCATCGGGATAGAAAGTAACGGTAGTACCGGTATCGCTCTTGGTAGTCTTGCCGGTCACGGGGATCATGCCGCCCACGAGCTCAACCACGGGAGTGCCTCCGTTATGGTACTCATCGCGGTATATCTTGCCGTCGCGGCGAACCTCAACGATGAAACGCGAAGAAAGCGCATTAACTACCGATGCGCCTACTCCGTGCAGACCGCCGGATACCTTATAAACCGAATTACCGAACTTACCGCCCGCGTGGAGTATCGTATAAACGACACGCACCGTGGGGATATGTTCGGTCGGATGGATGTCTGTCGGAACGCCGCGTCCGTGATCCTGGATACGAACGCCGCCGTCCTTTAAGAGCGTTATTTCGATGTGATCGCAGTGTCCGGCGAGATGCTCATCGATACCGTTGTCGAGGATCTCCCAGATCAGGTGATGGAGACCGCGGCTGCCCGTCGATCCGATGTACATACCCGGACGCTTGCGGACTGCCTCAAGTCCCTTTAAAACCATTATGTCACTGCCGTCATAGTGTGCTGCCATTACCGCTTTTGTTCCTTTCACGGTGACAGGCGCCGGCTCCGGTGCCTGTCACCATTGTTGTTATTTCTTATAGCCGGCATTCTTCATAACGTCGCAGAAATCAAAGGTCGCGAAGTAATCCTTCGCTGTTTCCGCGCGCCTGATGAGCTGCACCTCTCCGTCTTCGCGCAGCAGAAGCTCTGCCGAACGGAGCATGCCGTTGTAATTGTAGCCCATCGCGAAACCGTGAGCTCCGGTATCGTGGATGCAGAGATAATCTCCCATGTCGATCCTCGGCAGATCCCGGTCTATCGCGAATTTATCGTTGTTCTCGCAAAGATTGCCCACAACGTCGTACTTATGGTCGGGCTCGGCGTCTTCCTTGCCGAGGACCGTGATATGGTGGTAAGCGCCGTACATCGCGGGACGCATAAGGTTCGCCGCGCAGGCGTTGACACCGATGTATTCCTTATAGATGTGCTTCTCGTGGATCGCCTTTACGATAAGGTGTCCGTAAGGCGCCAGCATGAAGCGTCCGAGCTCCGTGAAGATCGCGACCTCCATGCCCGCGGGAGTGATGACCTCCTCATATGCGGCACGCACGCCCTCGCCGATCTTCATGATGTCGCATGCCTTAACTCCGGGACGGTAGGGAATTCCGACACCGCCGGAAAGGTTGATATAGCAGATGTCCGCGTCGGTCTCCTCCTTCAGCTCCACAGCGAGCTGGAAGAGGTCCTTTGCGAGCATCGGATAATAATCGTTGGTCACGGCACCGCTGCACAGGAAAGCATGGATACCGAACTTCTTGACTCCGAGACCCTTAAGCCTGCGGAACGCATCCGCGATCTGATGCCTGGTCATGCCGCACTTGGAATCGCCGGGATTGTCCATGATGCCGTTCGAAACGTTGTAGAATCCGCCGGGATTGAAACGGCAGAAAACCGTCTCGGGGATGCCGCATTCCTTATCAAGGAAATCGATCATCGTGATGTCGTCAAGATTGATGTAGGCACCGAGCTGTCTGGCCTTTGTGAACTCGCCCGCGGGAGTCTCGTTCGATGAGAACATGATGTCTCCCTCGCCCATGCCGACCGCTTCGGCAAGATAGAGCTCCTGTATCGAGGCGCAGTCCACACCGCAGCCCTCTTCCTTTAATATCTTGATGATGAAGGGGTTCGGGGTCGCCTTAACGGCAAAGAACTCCTTGAAGCCCTTGTTCCACGCAAAAGCCTCCTTGAGCCTGCGCGCGTTCTGCCTGATGCCCTTTTCGTCGTAAATATGAAAAGGCGTCGGGTACTTTTTCTCGATCTCTTCGACCATCTCTCTGGTCACGAACGGAATCTTCTCTTTTGCGATCTCATGCATAATCTTTCTCTCCTGAATAATTATTCCCCGACCCTAAATGCGCGCAGCTTCAGTCTTCCTTCGACCCTGTGAGACCCAGATCCTCTTTGATCTTACTCGTGGAAATGCCTTCTGTGCGCGGCAGATAAACGACTTCGCAGTAATCCTTGAGGAAGTCGAATTTGCCTGCCCAGTCGTCGCCCATAACAAAAACATCGACATTGTTCTTCACAACGTCGTCGATCTTCTGTTCCCAGGTGTACTCCGGCAGAACCTCGTCCACATATTTAACAGCCTCAAGGATCTTCTTGCGGTCCTCAAAGCTGTAATAAGCTTTTTTGCCCTTGATCGCGTTGAACTCATCGGATGAAACAACCACGATCAGATAATCGCCGAGCTCCTTCGCGCGGCGCAGCAGATTGATGTGCCCGACATGGAGCAGATCGTAAGTTCCGTAAGTAATAACCTTTTTCATATAATGTCAACCTCTTGCCTGTCTTTCAAAATTTATGTTTTTGCCGGCCACGACGGAAATACAGTAATCCCCGATCGGGCTCAGCTCTCTGGTGCCGAACTCTCCCTCGCAGACCCTCTGCGTGATCGCGAGCCTGCCGTCCTTCATGACCGTCCCGTATGCGTCTCTCGGAGTGGCCAGCCCGAGTCCGGTGGATTTGACAAATGCCTCCCTGACGGTCCAGATGCGTCCGAACATCTGCATCCTGGTCGCCTCATCGGGCGCCTCCATGATGAGGCGGCGTTCCTCCTCACCGAATATGCCGAAAATGATGCGGTTGCTGATCCGCCTGCAGTCCTCGATATCGATGCCCGGCTCGTATTCGTCCGAAAAAGCCGCGACCGCGTAATGTCCCGCATGCGAGATATTGAAGCGGATCTCGGGATGGTTCAGGAAAATGGGTTTGCCTCCCGCCGCGGTCCCGTACTTCATGTCGCGCTCGTTTAGGCCGTAAGCCCTGAGCCCGATGTCGGTCACGAGTCCCGCCGCAAGGCAGAGATCATAATTGTTCGCACGGCGCGACGCAGCCGCCTCCGCACCCGGGGACGCAAACCGCTCAAGCTTGGCCCTGCGGTAAGGGGAGAGCATGCGGGATAAAGCCTCACGGTTTTCCGTAAAGCTCTCGTCATGCGTATCCACAATATAGACCTTCAGTGAATCCATTATCTCCCGCCTTCGATCTTTAATATGCCGTCATAATATGTCAGGTCGCAGAAACCGCCGTCGGCGTTCTCCGCAGAATACCATATGAATCCGTCCGCGTCGCCTTCGTCCGCGTCCACGGTGTATCCCGCCTCAGCGAGCAGTACCGTGTATGCTCTTACGTCGTCCTCCGCGACATCCCGGATTATCGCGTGATATGCGCTGCCGTCCGAGGTCTCGCCGTCCGATGCGAATGTCCCTGCCGTAAATCTCGGAAGATCCGCGAGCGCGGTGACCGTCCAGATATGCTCGAGCCGTTCCTCACTCCCCCTGTCATCGGGATAATAGCCCGAACCAACGGTAAGCTGTCCCTCGCCGTAATCGACCTCCACGGCCCAGTTGTCCGCATTGAGCGCGGAGTACGCGATGCGTGACGCATGCGAATCACTCTTTGCCCCGTTTACAAACCCTGCTGCCTCAAGCTCCGCTATATAAGCGAGCACGTCTTCGGGATCCACTCCCGCAAAGTGTGCCCTGTCAAAGGTCTCCTCCGCGGAAAAACCGTGATATATGCCGCCCGTAAACTCGGGTATCCATACAAGGAATGTCTCCTGCCAGTCCGACGTGCGCTGTTCGTCCGTTTCGGGAACATCGACGGGCGCCTTTGTCGGCGTGGGAGCCGCAGGCGTATCATCGGGGCCGGCCGTGGGCTTTAAGTCGCTCCCGGCGACAGAGGAAGAATCATCGTCATCGGGATCGGTCTCCATCAGCGTCGGCAGAGGCTCGTCCGTAGGTTCCTGCACATCGGTCGGAGTGGGAGTCGCGCTGCCGGCAGGTGTCGGAGTGCCCGTATCGGCAGTATCCGGCGTGGGCGAAGAAGTCACGCCCGTGGCCTGCTGCGTCGGAGTCGCCGTCGTATCATTCGCAGGGTCTTCGGTTTTATGCGTGCATGCCGAAAACGCGGTCAGAACAAACACCGCCGCGATAATAAGACATGCCCGTTTAAAATCAGGTTTTTTCAGCATAAATCCCCCTGCATTCAATTTTAATAAAACAAAAAAACAAAAGCAAGCAAAAATCACGCCTTTGCCGCAGGACTCCCGCCAAGAGCGCTCTCGTCTATCTCACCCGCGGCCTTCAGTGCCAGTTTGGTGATGACCGGCCCCGTCAGCTCGTAAATTACCGTGCCGCAGAGGATGATCGTCTTGATGCGCGGACCGTAGTCCGGAACTATCTTGAGCGCGGTGGTTGCCAGACCTATGGCGACACCGGCCTGAGGAACGAGCGTAAAGCCCAGATATTTCTGTATCTTGGCGGGCGCATGGCATATCTTTCCTCCGAGAGCCGCGCCGCCGACCTTGCCGACAACCCTGAACAGTACGTAGAGAATACCGATCACTCCTACCTGCGGGATCAGCGTGATATCAAGTCCCGCACCCGACAGGAAGAAGAACAGCATGAACAGCGGCGGTGTCGTGCGGTCCGTCTGCTCGAATATCTTGTCGCTGACATTCGAGGTGTTGACGAGCATAGCGCCGAGGATCATGCATGCGAGCAGCGCCGAAAGTCCGAGCAGATCGGAGATGCCGATGCAGGCAAATACCATCGCGTAGGTCACGGAGAGTCTGTTTCCGCGTCCCGTGAACCATTTGACGAGGAATCTGAACAGCACTCCGAACACCGCTCCGAGCAGGAGCGAGCCGAGTATCTCCGCAATGGGCTTGAGTATCGTCATGAGTATCGAGCCCGTGCCGCCGTTTTCGATGCTCTGCGCGATCGCGACTGAGATGCCGAAGAACATGAGCGCGGTGGCATCGTCGATAGCCACTACCGCGAGCAGAGTCTCGGTCAGCTCTCCCTTTGCCTTGTACTGCTTTACGACCATCAGTGTGGCCGCAGGTGCGGTAGCCGCGGCAATGGCACCGAGACAGAGCGAGAACGGAACATTGTTGCCGGTGGCGATCAGTATGAGATCGACCACGAGTACCGCTCCGAGAGACTCGCAGACAGCGATGACAACGGGTGTTTTTCCAACTTTTTTCAGATAGCTGAGCTTAAACTCGGCGCCGATCGAAAAGGCGATAAAGCCTAACGCCACGGTCGGAATGAAGCTCAGTGTGTCAACTGCATCCGCAGGGATCACATTTAGGCAGAAAGGCCCCAGGAGCAGTCCGATGATCAGATAGCCTGTAACGTTCGGAAGCTTTACCAGCTTCATGACCTTGCTCGAGAGCAGCGCAAATACTATCGCTATCGCAAGAAAGGTCAGTATATTCAGATTAAGATCAGGCAGCATTTCAATACATCCCTCTTTCGTTATTGATCGGCTTCGCTGAGGCCGGATACATAAGTGATGGGGATTTCAAACATGATCCCCGAGTTCGGTTCCTTAAGATTGATAAGGCGTTTGATCGTGGTACGGGCATGAACGATCTGCTCGTCCTTCAGCACGAAGATGACAACCTTGCAGTTGGGTGTCTCCTCATCCTTTAAGAGGTGGCGGAGCATGCCGAACATAGGGAGGTCCTCCATGTTGGCGAGCTGCTCTCCCATTCCGCGGCCCTCAAGTATGGTTCCCCCGCGAACACCTTCGTTCGCGAGGTTTTTCAATATCTCGTCGAGCTTGTTGTCGTTTTTAAGTATAAGAGTTAGTAATTGCATCTATAAGTCCTCCTTATATAATATTAATCACAAACCGCATTCGGATAACAAGCCGGCCGGCGCAATCTAATGCACCGGCCACTGTGTTTTCAATCTTTATTTGTCACGATCTCAAACTCATTGTTAACGCCTTCACCGCAGTCGCAAAGCATAGCCACGGCCTTCTCGGCCTCGCGTCTGCTCCTGAAATTCTCGCCGTCGGCCTTCTCGAAGGTGTTGATGAAATGATCGGGCTTGATCTCTCTGACATAACCCTGCTCGCCGCTGAATCTGTTTGTCCATTTGATCTTCATAAAAAATATCTCCTTTGTCCTTTTTTCCCCCACCAAAAACTCCACAGAACAAAGAATACCTTCTTACTATACATCCTCAGGACAAAATCATAGCACTACGTTGCAGGTAATGCAAGCGAAATGAAGACGCATCATTTCAGCAGCTTTGCTATAAGCTTTTCATCGGCTCCGGGGAGTATCTTTTTGAAATGCGCGACAAGCCTTTCATAGGATTCCTCGGGCGTTCTTTCATATACTTTTTTCGTAAACGGTTCTCCGAGGAAACGCTCGGGAGTTGAATATTCTGCGAGTCCCCAGCCGTATTCCTTACCCGTTTTGTCCACTGCATATCTGAAATCGCTGATCAGGACGTAGCACTGCCTCTGCAGGCGCGTGACGGAACCGTCGAAGCCCTTTCTGCCGCCCTTGCGGTAATTGCCGAGAGCCTTGAGCGGTTTTGACATGATGGGAGCGTTCGCGTCGAGTAGATCAAAGAGCACCTTGTCGTCATGCGAGGCGAGTCCGTCGTCATATCTAGCGTCAAAGTCATATCCGTCCCTGCGGTAGTTGGCAAAATCAGGGAACCACTCGGGGCTGATATATACCGCCTTGTCGCCGATGAACTTGCCGTAGGCGCAGCGCGCAGTCCTGATCACGGGTCCCTTCCATTCCCACGCGGGCCAGAAGCCGTCGTCACCGTCATAATACCAGCAGCCCCGCGCGATATGCTCTTCGATCGAGAATCCCCTTATCGGATTTTCAAAAAAGGGCACGAAGCCCAGCTCATGTATCGCATCGATCAGGTCCTGCTCGGA
>JAGCSS010000003.1 GCA_017964055.1 Lachnospiraceae bacterium | reverse complement strand
GGGCAAGGACCCCGCATGCGGGACCCTGACCGAGAAAAAGGGCCGGAAGACGGCTTGGGTCACAGAACTTACGCCTGCGGAGACTGAGGAGCTGCTCAAACTCCTCAAGATGCAGGACGGACTGGTACCCAACAGGATGATCGCGCAGCAGACATGCTGCAAGAGAGCCTTCCTCAAAGGCGCATTCATAGCCTGCGGTTCGATCACCGATCCGCAGAAGGACTACCATCTCGAATTTGCCATGGACGACGCTGAAAAGGCGGCTTTTACGGCCGAGCTGATCACTTCGTTCGATATCGAGGCAAAAATAGTTAACAGAAAAAAATATAATGTAGTATACTTAAAAGACGGGGAGCATATCGTTGATGTCCTGAATATCATGGGAGCGCATGTAAGTCTCATGGAGCTCGAGAATGTCAGGATCGTCAAGGAGCTGCGCAATTCAATAAACAGACGTGTCAACTGCGAGGCCGCCAATATCGGAAAGACGACCGCGGCAGCGAACAGGCAGATAGAGGACATACGTTATCTGAATGACACGATAGGGCTCGATTCGTTGAGCGATGAGCTGAGAACTACGGCTCTGCTGCGGCTTGAGTATCCGGAGGCCTCACTCGCCGAGCTTGGGGAGAAGCATGATCGGAAAGTGGGCAGATCGGGAGTAAACCACAGGCTGCAGAAACTCACGGACATGGCTGAAAAGCTGCGTTCGGGGAAGCCGTGACAATATCGTTATTTTTTCAAAAAGCGGAGGGAAAAAAGGAAATGGTTCAGAAGAAGATGGCTATCGACATTACAGCAGATCTGGACAGAAGGCCGATCGCCAAGCTTGTGCAGGAAGCTAGCAAATTTGAGAGTACTGTGTACTTCGAGTACAAGGACAAAAAGGTCAATGCCAAGAGCATCATGGGCATGATGACCTTTATCAGCATTATGAACAGGGCCACCGCGGCCAACGACCTGATCGACGTGATCGTCAACGGCAGCGATGAAGAGGAAGCCATGAAGAGTATAGAGGCTTTCTTCGCATAATGTCAAAACTGGAACGGGAGACCGTTCCTTTTTAAGAAAATGGGGGGAGCAATTTGAAGAACAGCAGAAACAGGACCATAGTCATAGCGGCGGAGCTGATCATCATCGGTATCCTTTTTGTCTGCATAGGCTTCAACGAGCTGAAAAAGGACAAAAAGACCAGAGCCTACGCAGGAGCGGAGACCGAGGTGGCGGCGGATACGGTGGACATCGGCGATACTAAGGTTCCGACGTCTTCAAACGTGAAGAAGGATACACCTGCCACACCCACTCCGGAACCTACGCCCACGCTTACTCCCGAGGAGCAGGCGGAGCTCGAGAGGCTTGCCCGTGAGGAAGAGGAGCGCATCGCGCGCGAGAAGCTGGAGGCTGAGGTCGACGGCATACTCGAGCGCACCGATCTGATGGCGCAGATGTATGACTATGACAAAGCAATAGAGACGGTTAAGGCTGTCGAGGGTTATGAGAGCGTTGAGCGTCTTTCGGCAGCGATAGCTTCATACGAGGAACAGAAGTCGAAGCTCGTTAAGTGGCCCGACAATACACAGATCAGCCACCTGTTCGTACATTCGCTGATCGTTGACACATCGCTCGCGTTCGGTAAGGGCAGCAGCCAGCCTGTGGGCTACAACCGCTACATGACTACGGTTGACGAGTTCAACAAGATGCTCGAGCAGATGTACGCGAAGGGCTATGTCATCGTCAGCGTACATGATATGGCGGAGCGCGTTGTCGGCGAGGACGGTCAGGAAAAGCTCGTAATGAAGGATATCTGGCTTCCCGAAGGCAAGATCCCGTTCGTGCTTTCGCAGGATGATGTCAATTACTACGTTTACATGCAGAAAAACGGCTTTGCCGAAAGGCTGGTCGTAGGTGAGGACGGACTTCCCACCTGTGAGTACATCGACAAGGACGGCAGTGTTCTCTACGGCGAGTACGACATGGTGCCGATCATCGACCGTTTTGTCAGAGAACATCCCGATTTCTCCTACAGAGGCAGAAAGGGAATACTCGGCATCACAGGCTTTGAGGGCGCTTTGGGATACGATACCGGACTCAGCATGAAGATCTACGACGGCATGTCAGAAGCTGACAAGATGGCTAAGATCGAGGCGCAGAGAGAGGAAGCGATCAAGGTCGCTGAGGCTCTTAAGGCTGATGGCTGGGAGTTTGCGAGCCACAGCTATACGCACAGCAACATGACCGACATTTCGGTCAGCAAGCTCGAATATGACTGCCAGCGCTGGCATGACGAGGTCGAGATCATCCTCGGCGAGACAGACATCTACATTTATCCGTACGGAGCCGATATATGCAACTGGAGAGGCTACAGCGGCGAAAAGTACGAGCTCATGAAAAAATACGGTTTCTGGTACTTCTGCAACGTGGATTCGGCGCAGTACTGGGTTCAGATCCGCGACGGTTATTTCAGACAGGGACGTATCAATGCGGACGGAGAGCGTATGGTAAAGACGCCCGAAAAACTGAAATATTTCTTTGACGTGGAATCCGTGTTCGACAAGACCAGACCTAAGCTTGATCTATGATAAATACGCCGTTTGAACGGTGTTTTACGGAGTTGGCAAAGGGGACGAACAATGGCATTTACACACTTGCACGTACATACTGAGTACAGTCTGCTCGACGGATCGGGTAAGATCAAGGAGATCACTGCGAGAGCCGCGCAGCTCGGTATGGATTCGCTCGCGATCACCGATCACGGCGTGATGTACGGCTGTGTGGATTTTTACCGCGCGTGCAAGGCTGTGGGCATCAAGCCCATCATCGGCTGCGAGGTGTATGTTGCGCCCGCGTCCCGCTTTGAAAAGGAGAATTCGGTATCCGACGAGAGATACCGTCATATGATCCTTTTGGCTGAGAACAACGAAGGCTACCAAAACTTAATAAAGATCGTCTCACGGGGCTTTACCGAAGGTTTCTACTATAAGCCCCGCGTCGACGATGAGATACTGGAGCGCTATCATCAGGGGATAATAGCGCTTTCCGCATGTCTGGCCGGAGAGATCCCGAATCTGATCATCAAGGGCCGCTACGAGGACGCAAAGGCCTCGGCACTCAAATACGACCGCATATTCGGTCACGGTAATTTCTTCCTGGAACTGCAGGACCACGGCTTGCCCGATCAGGGTACGGTCAACTCGGCGCTGCTGCGCATGCATGAGGAGACCGGCATAGATCTGGTGGCGACGAACGACGTTCATTATACGTTCGCCGACGATGCCGTGCCTCACGACATCCTTCTCTGCATTCAGACGCAGAAAAAGGTCACCGATGAGGACCGCATGCGCTACGAGGGCGGGCAGTTCTATCTCAAATCCGAAGAAGAGATGCGTACTCTGTTCGGATATGTTCCCGAAGCACTGGACAATACCCATAAGATCGCTGAGCGATGCAATGTCGATTTCGAATTCGGACATTACAAGCTGCCGCATTTTGACGTACCCGAAGGCTATGATTCGGAGACGTATCTTACCATGCTCTGCGAGCAGGGCCTTAAGGAGCGCTACGGGGATAAGAGCGAGGCGGAGTTCGCCGAGCTTCGCGAGCGCATGGGCTATGAGCTCACCACGATCAGGAATATGGGGTTTGTCGATTATTTCCTGATCGTATGGGATTTCATACATTTCGCGAAGACCCATGATATACCCGTCGGCCCCGGCAGAGGCAGCGCGGCGGGCAGCATCGTATCCTACGTGCTCGATATAACCGAGATCGACCCGATGCCTTACAGCCTGGTATTTGAGCGTTTCCTCAATCCCGAGCGTGTAACGATGCCCGATATAGATATCGATTTCTGCCCCGAGAGGCGGCAGGAGGTCATAGATTACGTAATGCGCAAATACGGCAAGGACCATGTCGTGCAGATCGTGACGTTCGGTACGCTGCAGGCCAGAGCTGTACTGCGTGATGTGGGACGCGCGCTCGATATGAGCTACGCCGATGTGGACCGCATCGCGAAGATGGTGCCGAAGGAGCTCGGCATCACTCTTGACAAGGCGCTCAAATCCAATCCCGAGTTCAAAGCCGCATATGACAACGAGCCCGAGACGCATAAGCTCATCGATATGTCGATGCGTCTTGAGGGACTTCCGAGGCACACCGGCATCCATGCCGCAGGCGTCGTTATCGCGCCAGCGCCCGTGGATGAGTTCGTGCCGCTGTCACGTTCTTCGGATAATGTCATCACTACGCAGTATACGATGACCACGCTCGAGGAGCTGGGCCTGTTAAAAATGGACTTCCTCGGCCTTAGAAACCTGACCGTTATTGACGATGCCGCAAAGGCAGTCAGGAACTCGGGCAAGGATCCCGATTTTGACATAGATAAAATAGATTATTCCGACAGATCGGTCTACGACCTGATCTCATCGGGCCGCACCGAGGGCATATTCCAGCTCGAATCCGCGGGCATGACCGCGTTCATGAAGGAGCTGAAGCCCGAGAACATAGAGGATATCATCGCGGGTATCGCTCTGTACAGACCGGGTCCGATGGATTTCATCCCCAAGTACATCAAGGGCAAGCAGGAAAAGGACTCGATCCATTATGAGTGTGAGGAACTGCGCCCTATCTTAGAGCCCACGCACGGATGCATAGTCTACCAGGAGCAGGTTATGCAGATCGTTCGCGATCTGGCCGGCTACAGCTTCGGCCGGAGCGACCTTGTGCGCCGCGCGATGTCCAAGAAAAAGGCCGAGGTAATGGCAAAGGAGCGCCAAAACTTCGTCTACGGCAATCCCGAGGAAAATGTCCCCGGATGCGCCGGCAAGGGCATTTCCGCTGAGGTCGGCAACAAGATATTCGATGAGATGACCGATTTCGCGAAATATGCGTTCAATAAGGCGCATGCGACCTGCTACGCGGTAGTCGCGTACCAGACCGCGTATCTGAAACGTTACTATCCCGCGGAGTTCATGGCGGCGCTGCTGACTTCGGTACTCGACCAGTCCGGAAAAGTGGCTTCGTACATATATGCCTGCAAGCAGATGGGCATCGAGCTCATAGCTCCCGATATCAACGAAGGAGACGTGGCATTTACCGCGGTCAAGACCCCTGACGGGAAAGACGCGATACGCTATGCGCTTTCGGCGATCAAGGGCGTTGGCAACGCGGTGGTCGAGGGCATAGTTGAGGACAGACGCGAGGGCGGGCC
>JAGCSS010000200.1 GCA_017964055.1 Lachnospiraceae bacterium | reverse complement strand
GATTTTGACGATCTGATCTTTAAGACCATCGAGCTGTTCAGATCCAACGCGGATGCGCTTGCGTATTACAGACGCAGGTTCGAGTATATTCTGGTCGACGAGTATCAGGATACGAACTCGGCACAGTTCGAGCTTATCCGACTTCTAGCGCAGCATACAAACGATTTCGGTGAGGTAGAGCGTAATCTGTGTGTGGTAGGCGACGATGACCAGAGCATCTATAAGTTCCGCGGGGCCAACATCCGCAATATCCTGGATTTTGAGCAGACTTATGCTGATGCGAGGACCATCAGGCTCGAGGAGAATTACCGCTCAACCAAGAATATTCTCAACGTCGCGAACGATGTTATCGCGAACAATGTCGGCCGTAAGGACAAGCGGCTGTGGACGCAGAACGATGAGGGCAGCATAGTGGAGCTGCGATGCTGCAGGGACGACAACGAAGAGGCAGCGGGCGTGGTGAGCGACATTGCGGCGGCAGTCCGCGAGGGCACCTACGACTATAAGGATTTCGCCATTCTCTACAGGACCAACGCGCAGTCGCGCAGCTTCGAGGAAAAACTCGTGTATCGCAATATCCCTTACCGGATCATCGGCGGACAGAACTTCTATCAGCGCAAGGAGATCAAGGATATCCTCGCGTACCTGCGCACGATGGCGGGCGGCTCGGATTCCGTGGCTGTAAAGCGCATAATCAATGTTCCCCGGCGCGGCATCGGCACGGCCACCATAGAGAAGCTCGACGCCTACGCGGAGGAAAACGGCTGCACGTTTTACGATGCGCTCACCAGAGCGCCTTTTATCCCCGGGATCGAGAGAGCGGTCTCCAAGATCGACAGATTCGTGAGCCTGATCGAGGGACTTAAGGCGAAGCTTAACGGTGTGTTCAGGCTGCGCGACATCATCGATGAGATACTCGAGGCCACTCAGTACATCGATTATCTCGGTGAGGAGGACGACGAGGATAAGGTTCAGGAGCGCATAGAGAATATCAACGAAATGATCACCAAGATCACAGATTACGAGGACAGCTTTGAGGAGGGCGTCGAGGCGCCGACTCTGGCCGGATTCCTCGATGAGGTGACTCTGGTAGCGGATATAGACAGCTATGACGGCGATGAGAACCGCGTGCTTCTGATGACGCTGCACAGCGCAAAGGGACTGGAGTTCCCGAATGTATATATGGTTGGCATGGAGGAGGGCATATTCCCGGGATACATGTCGATCAACGCCGACGATCCCACAGAGGAGATCGAGGAGGAGAGGAGACTCTGCTATGTAGGCATCACGCGTGCCCGCGAGCATCTGACCCTCACCTACTGCAAACAGAGGATGATGCGCGGTGAACTGCAGTTTAACGGCGTTTCGCGCTTTGTGCACGAGATCCCCAAGGGTATGGTAAGGGTGACAGGTACCCAGCTCAACTCCAGGCTCAACCGCGACGAGGGCATGAGACGCAGGTACAGCGGGGAGAGCGGGACGTTTGAGAGTCCTTCGCGCAGAGGCGGCTATGACGGCGGATACGACAGCGGATCGCGCAGGGGCGGTTTCTCGGGAGGTTATGAGAACGCGTACCGCGGCGGCGCGGAGTACGGAGGCAGATCCGGTCAAGGCAGTTATTCCGGAAGCTATGACAGTGACTACCGCAGCGGTTACGCTAAAAAGTCTGCTGGCGCAGGCAAAAAGAGCATGGCGGATCTGCTCGGACTCGTCTCAAAGGGAGTGCGCGGCTCGAGTGAGAAGCCCGCGTATGATGTAGGCGACAGGGTACGGCATGTAAAGTTCGGCGAAGGCACCGTGACAGCGCTCGAAAAAGGCGAGAACGACTGGGAAGTAACGGTCGATTTCGGGAATGTCAGCAGGAAAATGAAAGCATCTTTCGCCAAACTTGAGAAACTGTGAATGTCATACCGCGTAACGTGGTTTTGAAAAACTTGTGATTTACTTTTAACAGTGCGTGTGCTATACTTTTTGGCAGTATAGAATACTTACAAACGTCTGAATAGGAGGTTTTTCGTATGTTGAATTTGGAGAAGGTTTTAAGCGGTAAGGATGCAGCCCTGGAGAAGATGAACGACGTGGTCACCAATGTTCTCGCGACCACTAAGCTCAACGAGATCCTTCACAAGGAGGAGCCCAAGCCCGAGAAAAAGACAAACGGATGGGTGATCGCTCTGGCTGTTATCGGCGCAGTTGCCGCTGTGGCAGGCATTGCTTTCTGCGTATATAAGTTCATGTTCCCCGAGTACGTTGATGATTTCGACGAAGAGGATTTTGACGAAGAGGAAGAGGATAACGAAGGCTGATGTCTAACGAAAACCACTATATAGAGACCCTCATCGCGATGATGAAGGAGATCAACTATGTTCAGCCCGGCGACGTGCCGAACATCGATCTCTACATGGATCAGGTCACGACCTTTATGGACGAGTATCTGGAGTCCTCGAAACGCTACAGCGACGACAAGCTCCTGACCAAGACCATGATCAACAACTACACGAAGAACAGTCTGCTTCCGTCCCCCGAGAAGAAAAAGTACTCAAAGGACCACATTTACATCCTGCTGTTCATCTACTATCTGAAAAATATCCTGTCGATCAGCGATACCAAGGCTATCCTGAATCCGCTCACGACCCATTTCTTTAAGGCCGACCGGAAAAAGGAGAGCGAGGGCATAAGCCTCGAGGACATCTACGCCGAGATATTTAAGATCGAAAAGGAGCAGAGCTCGATCATCACAAAGGACGTGATCCGCAAGTACGAGAAATCATGCAATTCCTTTGCCGACGTCGAGGACGAAGAGGAGGCGGAGATCCTCCGCAAGTTCGCCTTTGTCAGCATGCTCTGCTTTGATGTACACATGAAAAAGCAGATGATCGGTAAGCTCGTCGACAAGTTTTTCAGTGAGGACGAGACCGGATCGAAGAAAAAAGAATAAACCAGCCATATACGGGCCGTCGCAAATTCATGCGACGGCCCTTTTTTTTATGCCGGTGCGGCTGCCCTGCTTTTTCACGCATGGCAGTTACCTGTGTGCATGCAGCTGCAACGGACAGCTTTTTCTGTTCCTCACCGTAACCTCG
>JAGCSS010000199.1 GCA_017964055.1 Lachnospiraceae bacterium | reverse complement strand
GATCTTATAGGTTTTGTCGCGGGTCAGGATAATGTTCCTGCGCTCGCGCAGAGGTCTGCCCGCGGGAAATGTATCGAGCGTCTTGCGGCCGAGTACGACCGTTTTGCCGGCTGTAAGCCGTTTAAAATTGCGCAGGTCGCCCGGGATGCTCACGAGCAGCGAGCCCTTATTGCCGATACCCCAGTTATGGTCTGCGGATGCTATCATTTTCATATACGTGTCCTCCCCTTGTTGCTCATCTCGCGAGCAAAGCTCGCTCGATGTACGTTTGCTCGGCACTCAGCCCGTACTTCGTACTCCTGTCGTACGTCCCGGCACGTTCGCAAGCCTTCGGCTTGCACCGTGTCGGTGACGTGCGACACGGCTCCGCCGGCTGAGTGCTCTCGCTATTCGCTCATATCGCTACAGGTATATTTTTTATCTGTTCTCCGAACCGGTAATTGTCGAGCCGCACGTCATCCTTTGTGAAATCGTAGAAGCTGTGCTTTTCCGGGTTGAGCCAGAAATCGGGCGCGGCGTAGGTGGGTCTGGCGATGAGCTCCTTTATCGTCTCGACATGTCTGTCGTAGATATGCGCATCGGCGATAACATGGACGAACTCTCCTACCTGCATGTCGCATTCGCGTGCCAGCATGTGGGTCAGCACCGCGTACTGGGCGACATTCCAGGCATTTGCCGCAAGAATGTCCTGCGAGCGCTGGTTCAGGATCGAATTAAGCACGAGCTTGCCGCCATTCTTAGGCTTGGTAACGTTAAAGGTCATGCTGTACGCGCAGGGATAGAGCATCATCTCCGAAAGGTCCGCGTGCACATAGATGTTTGTCATGATACGGCGGCTGAAAGGATTGTTCTTCAGATCGTAGATGACCCTGTCGACCTGGTCGAACATGCCCTCTTTGTATTTGTGCTTAACGCTCATCTGATAGCCGTAAGCCTTGCCGATAGTGCCGTTCTCGTCCTGCCACTGGTCCCATACATGGGTGGAAAGATCCGCGACGCGGTTCGACTTTTTCTGCCAGATCCAGAGCATCTCCTCGGTACATGATTTGATGGGAACCTTACGCAAGGTGATCGCCGGGAATTCCTTTGACAGGTCGTAGCGGTTTACCACACAGAACTGCTTGATGGTATAGGCGGGCGTGCCGTCCTCCCAGTGAGGCCTGACCTTCTCATCCTCCGTGCTCGTTCCGTTCTCCAGGATGTCTTTGCACATGTTGATAAAACAGGTATCTGCGTAACTCATGCTATTTTACCTCCCCGATCTGTTTTTTGAAGCACCTTCTCCTCTTGGTATAACGCTTGTTGAAATGTTTTAAGAGATTCTGCATTTTGAGGTTGTCCTCAAGTATAAGGTTGGTCTCCATGTAATCGAGCCCCGCCTCGCGGATCCTCTCCACCAGCATCCCTATCATAATGGCTATTATGCCCTTTGAATTGTATTCGGGCAGCACTCCGATGAGCCCGAGATCCATCACCTTCGGGTGTCTCTTGTCCCTCAGGAAGCGGTACAGAAAGCCCGGTGTGATGTGCCCGTTCGATGAACGCACCGCATCCGATATCGAAGGGAATACGATCGCAACGGCAACTGTCCTGCCGTTCTTATCAAACAGCGCGCCGATGTCCTGCGGACGGACAATGGATTTGAAGTCCTTGATATAATTGCTTACGGTTTCCTCATTGAGCGGAACGGTGCCGTACAGAGGCGAATAAGCCTGTTCAACGACTCCGAGGATGTCATAGATATGGCCGTCAAGCAGCTCCGACATGGTCTTTGCCTGCCAGAATGTCAGCTCATAACGCTCCATGAGCTTATTGCCGAGTGCCTTGAGCTTTTCGGGGTCCTCGTCCGAACCGTATATCTGAAACTCCATCCAGTCGGTATCCTTGGCATATCCCGAAGCCTCGATCAGTTTCTGATAGTACGGATAATTATACTGCTCCTCATAGGTCTGCGGCTCCTCAAAGCCCTCGATCAGCAGTCCCTCGCGCTCGAAATCCGAGAACCCGAGCGGTCCCACGATCTCGGTCATACCGAATCCCGCGGCCCATCTGTCCAGATACTCAAAAAGCGCTGCGGAAACCTCCTCATCGTCAATCGCGTCGAAACGCGTAAACCTGGCCTGCTTATAGCCCCATTTCTTATTTGCGTCATGCTGTACGATGCCCTGAACGCGTCCGACCACTTCGCCGTCCCTGTAGGCTAACAGGCAGATCGTATCACAGATCTTGTTGAAGGGATAATCGGGACTGAATATGTCAAATTCTCCGCCGTAAAGCATCGGAACATAGTACTTATTGCCTTTATAAAGTTTCAGAGGAAAGCGCACAAACGCTCTCCGGTCCTTTTGGGTCACAACTTCTTTTACAGTTACCATAAAACTAAACTACTCCAAGCAAAAATATCTCACGTAAATTGTATCATAAAACAATTTGGTACACAACAAATGAAACTGCCATTGATCGCCAAATAATTACCAAATACTGCTCAAAAAAGCTGCGGGCCGAAACCGGTCCGCAGCCTGTGGTGATCATGTCCTTAATTATCGCGGAATACCTGCTCAAACCGTGGCAGTCACTGTTTCCGCAAATCTCTTGATATTCGATGCGTTGGCGTACTTGGTCCTGGTGCCGTCCTTTAATACCACGAGAGTGGGTGCCGCCATGATGCCCCATTCACGGGCAAGATCGGCTTCATCCTCAGCATCGATCACGGTGTAATCAATGCCCTCGAGGTACTGCTTTGCGAGCTTGCAGTTCGGGCAGGTCTTTGTGGTGAAGAGATACAGTCCGTCGGTAAGCTCACCTGCCATAACCTCCTCGGAAGCGATGGGCTCGGTATTCTTATCGAGCGAAAGCGTGATCTCGTCGGTAGCGCCGGTATTGCAGCAGCCCGATCCGAGAGTAAACCTGTTCATGTACTTCTCGGGCTTGTACTCGGTACGGTTCTTGTACTCCTGAGACTTACCCGCGTTCCAGTTCTTAACGGGACGATAGTAACCGGTGATACGTGAGTAAACCTCAGCCTCAGCACCGCAGATAGGGCACTTGAACTGCTCGCCGGTCAGATAACCGTGGTCGCGGCAGATCGAGTATGTGGGAGACATCGTGTAGTAAGGCAGCTTGTAGTTCTCGGCTATCGTGCGAACAAGCTTTGCCGCCGACTCCCAGCTCGGAAGCTTCTCTCCGAGGAATGCGTGGAATACGGTTCCCGAAGTATAAAGGGTCTGGAGTCTGTCCTGAATATCGAGTGCCGCGAAGATATCCTCGCTGAACTCAACGGGCAGGTGGCTCGAATTGGTGTAGTAAGGTGTGTCGCCTCTCGCTCCTGCGGTCTTGATATCGGGCCAGCGCTTGCGGTCATGCTTCGCAAGGCGGTACGATGTGGACTCTGCGGGAGTAGCCTCGAGGTTGTAGAGGTCGCCGTACTCTTCCTGATAATCGGAAAGGCGCTCTCTCATATGGTTCAGAACCTTGATGGTGAAATCCTGGGATCTGGGATCCGTCAGGTCTCTGCCGATCCAGCTCGCGTTCAGACATGCCTCGTTCATTCCGACAAGTCCGATGGTCGAGAAGTGGTTCGCAAAGGTTCCGAGATATCTCTTTGTGTAAGGGTAGAGACCCTCATTGAGGAGCTTGGTGATGATCTCACGCTTAACCTTGAGTGAGCGTGCCGCGATATCCATCATCCTGTCGAGACGCTTGAAGAACTCGTCCTCATTGTTCGACTGATATGCGATGCGGGGGATGTTGATCGTAACAACGCCTACCGAGCCTGTCGACTCACCGCTGCCGAAGAAGCCGCCGGACTTCTTGCGCAGCTCGCGAAGGTCAAGACGGAGTCTGCAGCACATCGAACGTACATCCGAAGGCTCCATGTCGGAGTTGATGTAGTTCGAGAAATAAGGTGTGCCGTACTTTGCGGTCATCTCGAAGAGGAGGCGGTTGTTCTCGGTGTCGCTCCAGTCGAAATCACGCGTGATCGAATATGTGGGGATGGGATACTGGAAGCCGCGGCCGTTTGCGTCGCCCTCGATCATGATCTCGAGGAAGGCTTTGTTGACCATATCCATCTCTTTCTTGCAGTCCTTGTAGCAGAAATCAACCTCTTTGCCGCCGATGATGCAGGGAAGCTCGGCCAGGTCGTTCGGAACGGTCCAGTCAAGGGTTACGTTCGAGAAAGGAGCCTGGGTACCCCATCTGCTGGGTGTATTTACACCGTAGACAAAGCACTGGATGCACTGCTTAACCTCTTCGTAGTCGAGGTTATCTATCTTAACGAAAGGAGCGAGGTAGGTATCAAACGATGAGAAAGCCTGTGCGCCGGCCCACTCATTCTGCATGATGCCGAGGAAGTTGACCATCTGGTTGCAGAGTGTCGAAAGATGCTTTGCGGGTGATGAGGTGATCTTGCCGGGAATACCGCCGAGACCCTCCTTGATGAGCTGCTTCAGTGACCAGCCCGCGCAGTAGCCCGTAAGCATGCTGAGGTCATGGATATGGATGTCCGCATTGCGGTGAGCACTCGCGATCTCATCGTCATAGATCTCGCTCAGCCAGTAGTTTGCGGTAACAGAGCCCGGATTGT
>JAGCSS010000198.1 GCA_017964055.1 Lachnospiraceae bacterium | reverse complement strand
GAGTAGCCTGAGTCCGAAAGGGCGAGTTTGCGAACCGTCAGGACGTTGGATTTCCAACCGGTCAAATGAAAAGGCAAGACCTTTGCGCTGGCATCTGTTATGTGCAAAGGTCTTTTTTACTGCATATAACAGAACGGAATTATGGAATGAGCCGCGGGCTCGGAAAGGAAAAGGTCATGGATACTGTTCACATCATCATTGTTGCGGCAATCGTAATTGCTCTCTGCATCATCGTCGCTGCCGGCTACGTCAAGGCACCGCCGGATATTGCGTACATCATTTCAGGTCTGAAAAAGGAACCCAAGGTTCTCATCGGACGCGCAGGTATTAAGATACCGTTCCTCGAGAGAAAGGACGCTCTTCTTGTAAAGCAGATAACCGTTGATATCAAGACCAGCGGTTACATTCCCACACAGGACTTCATCGGTGTTGATATCGATGCCGTTGCGAAGGTCAGGATCATGACCGACAAAGAGGGCATCAAGCTCGCGATGAAGAACTTCCTCAATATGAACGAGGAGAGGATCTGCCAGGCGCTGACCGATTCCCTGCAGGGTAACATGCGTGAGATCATCGGTACCGTTGATCTGCGCGAGCTGTGCACCGACCGTAAGAAATTCGGTGACGAGGTTCAGACCAAGGCACAGATGGACATGAACGCACTCGGTATCGAGATCATTTCCTGCAACATCCAGAAGATCGAAGATGAGAACGGTCTGATCGTTGCTCTCGGTCAGGACAATATGTCCAAGATCAAGAAGGACGCATCGATCGCGAAGGCTAATGCGGACAAGGAAGTTGCGATCGCTGAGGCAGAGGCACGCAGACTTGCAAACGATGCGAAGATCGCATCCGAGACTGCTATCGCTGAGAGACAGAACGAGCTGGCCATCAAGCAGGCAGAACTGAAGAAGGCCGCCGATATTAAGCAGGCCGAGGCTGACGCAGCTTACGAGATCCAGAAGGAAGAGCAGCGTAAGACCATCGAGATCACGACCGCAAACGCTAACATTGCTCGTCAGGAGCGTGAGATCGAGTTAAAGCAGAAGGAAGTTTCCGTTACGGAGCAGGCTCTGGAAGCTGAGGTTAAGAAGAAGGCTGAGGCTGAGAAATATGCTAGACAGCAGCGCGCCGAGGCTGAGCTCTTCGAGAGGATGAAGAAGGCGGAGGCCGAGAAGTTCGAACAGGAGAAGCAGGCCGATGCCCGCAAGGCCGTAGCAGAGGCTGAGATGTACGCTAAGCTCAAAGAGGCCGAAGGTATCAAGGCAGTCGGTGAGGCAGAGGCCGCAGCCATTGCCGCAAAGGGTATCGCAGAGGCAGAGGCTATCGATAAGAAGGCCGAGGCTATGAAGAAGTACGGCCAGGCCGCTATGACCGAGATGATCGTGAACAAGCTGCCCGAGATGGCAAAGGCTGTTGCCGAGCCTCTTGCGGCTATCGATAAGATCACCATCATCGACGGCGCGAACGGTTCCGAGACCGGTGTGGGCACCATGGGCGGATATGTTCCCTCAGTGCTCGCAAAGACCATCGAGACCATCAAGGAAACCACAGGCTTTGATATCACCGATATCATGAAGGCTCAGACCTACGATGCAAAGGTTAACAAGAACGTTAATCTCACAGGTCTGGAGAATGCCGGAAATGTAACGATCAAGACCGAATAAAACCACAGGCAATTTAAGACAAGGGGACGGAAGAACCGTCCCCTTGTCTTTGTTAGTTTGTGTGTATGGGATAAACTTACATCGCCAGATCTACATGCTGGATCGTGCCCACATCACCGGACTCCTTGAGGTAGATACCGGTGCGGCGGATCGCGCCGAGTGTGGAGTTGGTGCCGTCCTTGAGGCTGAACTCCGTGCTCGCGCTGCCGAGATATATCGCTCCGACGTCTGCTTCCTTGAGGTCTATGAGACGGTCGTTGCCGTCTTTGTCTTTGGTCCAGACCTTAAGCTGCGAGTAGATCGAATCGTTCTCATCGATCCAGGCATTGCCGTCCTCGTCGTAGGCTGCCAGGTCGGCAAATCCGTTGCCCGAAGCCGTGCCGAAGAGCTCGCTGCCGTTGTCGATCGTGCCGTTTCCGTTTTTGTCGAGAGCCAGGAAACCGCTGCCTTCGCCGGCAAAGGAGATATCCTCCTTTTGGCCGTCATTGTCCAGATCGAATTTGAACTTTACATCGGACAGACCGGCGAATTTATTGTCGATATTTATGATCAGGGGATCGGTAACTATATAGCTCTCGGCGGTAAGGGACTCGAATTTGGCTGTAAAAGAGCGGGACATCGAAAGCTCAACTCCGAATTCGATCTTGCGGCCGTCTTCGGTGTACGCAAGACCCGTGGTGCTGAAGGAAGTGTACTCGCTCTCGTTGTGCATGCCGCTGACTGCGGTGATCTTCTGCCAGGTGGTACCCGAAACATTCGTGCCGGCCTTGATCGCTGCGACTTTTTCGGCGGATACCGAAAAGCTCGCGGACGCACCGCGGATCTGCATTATCATGTCAGCCCGCTTTATGTTGCTGCTGCGCAGATCGAGTGCCTTTGCGCGACCGGGATCTTCGAGTTCGATGGGCTCGGCCTTGCCTTTGCCGTTTAAAGCAGCGAGAAGCTTGCGGAGCAGTTTTATCTGCAGATCGGTTTCGTCGCTGATCTCAAAGTTGGGGCGCATCCTGTCTTCGCGCATGCGCTCGAGCATGTGGCGGACGCTGTTCTGTTCGTTCTCCTTGCGGCGCTGTTCGGCGTCGAGCTCCTCCTGCTTCTGGAAATCGCGCAGTCCAGCAACGGTATTGTCGTCATGGTGCTTCGCATACGCTTCGACCGCTTCGCGGGCGCCCGACGAACGTGTTATGAGCTGGAGAGAATCATAGGTGTTGGACTCACTGTAGAGGTGTTCCGAATTCATAGCTATAGAGCTGCCTGCAATCTTCATATCGGGTCTCCTTTCCCTGAACATGCAAAAGACGGCATGGAAATCCTTTTCCGCGCGCAAATGTGATATCCCGGACTTTACGACATGCCTAAGGGCACAGTACGGGTAATCCTGTATCATATATATCGGCGTGACGGATCGAAAAATTAATACTGATAAATATTGACAGGAAAGATTTACTATGATATCATAATGATATCAAAAAGGAGGTGCTTTTCAATGACTGAGAAAATATATACCACAAAGAAAAACGGAATGACGGCGCTGCTGCTCACACTGCTGCTGATGGCAGGCGGCATAGCGTGCATCGTTTACGGAGCGATGGAGGAATCCATGCTTCTGTTCTTAGGATTGGCCATCGTATTATTCGGATGGATACCGTTCCTGGGCCTTAGGATATTAAAGCCCCAGGAAGCGTACGTACTTACACTTTTCGGTCAGTATAAGGGCACGATCAGGGGCGACGGATTCTATTTTGTCAATCCTTTCTGCTCGGCCGTAAACCCCGCAGCATCCACCAAACTTGCGCAGAGCGGTGAGAACGGGCCGGTTGCTTCGATCCCCGGATTAAAGTTCGGAGCTGACGGATCGACGCAGATCTCACCCGAGATGTTCTCAAAGAAGATCTCGCTGAAGGCCATGACGCTCAACAACGGCAGACAGAAGATCAACGACTGCCTCGGTAATCCCGTGGAGATCGGCATCGCGGTCATCTGGCGCGTTGTCGATACCGCAAAGGCAGTATTTAACGTAGATAACTACAAAGAATACCTTTCACTGCAGTGTGACTCGGCGCTTCGCAACATTGTCAGGATCTATCCTTACGATGTGGCCGTGAATGTTGATACCACCGGCGACGGACAGGCCGATGAGGGGAGCCTCAGAGGCTCCGCCGAGGTTGTTGCCGAGCGCATCAAGAACGAGATCCAGAGCAAGGTCAACGACGCCGGCCTCGAGATCATCGAAGCCAGGATCACATACCTCGCGTACGCTCCCGAGATCGCGTCCGT
>JAGCSS010000197.1 GCA_017964055.1 Lachnospiraceae bacterium | reverse complement strand
TGTTTTGATCCGTATCCGGGCTTTGCGTAGTTCGATATCTCATAGCGCTCATACCCGTACTCAGCCAGTACCCTCGCGGTCATGCGGTATATCTCACGCTCGGTATCCTCATCCGGTAGCGGCGGCAAATTCTCATGTATGGCTATATCTGTTCTGACTGTGCTGTTATTCTCTCTGCAGTCACCATCAGAGCAGCAGGGTTCTCCATGAACATCGTCCGGTTTCCTGCTGTCCCCGCCGTATATCTCGTAAAACAGCGTCCCCGGCTCGATGATGAGACTGTAGGCCGAGATATGCTCCGGCCCCAGCTCAGCGACAGTGCGCAGCGTACGCTCCCAGGAACTCACAGTCTGCCCCGGCAGTGCGCTGATCAGATCGATGTTTATATTGTCAAAGCCCTCGCTCCTCGCGAGTCTGTAATTGTCGAGAAACGCTGCATAATCATGTATCCTGCCAAGCATTTTCAGTTCCGTATCGTTCGCAGACTGCAGACCGATGCTCAGGCGGTTTATCCCGTGGCATTTGTACAGCCGCAGTTTTTCCGCGTTCAGCGTACCCGGATTGCACTCGATCGTATATTCCTTAAGCTTTGAACCGCTGTCCGCGATCAGGCTGTCGACCTTTTTCAGCAGTATTTCCATGATATCCGCAGGCAGTATCGAAGGTGTCCCGCCGCCTATGAATATCGTATCGAGGCCTCTCTCGCGGATCATAGGTCCATAAGAGTCGAGCTCCGCGCACAGCGCCATAATATAGTCCTTAAAGCAAGCTTCCTTTCCCGCAAAGGAAAGGAAGTCGCAGTATCTGCATTTTTTAACGCAGAATGGTATGTGAATGTAAAGTTCCATATTTAATATCTTCGGGCCGCTGCCCCTGAAGTTATCTTGCCGAATAATCGACAAACGAGATGTTTAAGTCAACCTTTCCCGAGATACCGTCGATAGTGCCGCTCTCAGAGTACTGGAGCATCTCGAAATCATAAGGGAAGGTGATCGACGACGAGTAAACCGCAAACCATTTATCATAGTCGTTCAGTTCGGTCAGATCGATGCCCATCAGCATGTACTTGGTATTCGCATAGATCATCGACTTATAGCCGGCATCCTCTATCGTATCACAGAAGGTCTTGCACAGCTGAGTACGCTCCGCCATGCCGAGTCCGTTGGCTCTCGCATTATAGGTCGTAACGCGTTCCGTATCGAAGATCACGGGGTATTCAACCTTGTAATCTTTGATCAGTTTGAGCACGTAATTGGCCTCCTCGACAGCTTCCTGCTCATTGACGGCTTGCGAGAAGAAATATACGCCGACCTTGATGCCGTTCTCCGTGGCACCCTTCATATTGCGAGTGAAATACTCATCGAGCTCTAAAGTGCCCTCGTTCATGCCTCTGTAACCCAGACGTATGATCGCGAATTCCACGCCCTGCGCGGCCACCTTGCTCCAGTTGATCGCGCCCTGGTATTTGGAAACATCGATGCCGCGGAACGAAGCCTTGTTGCCGTCCGCATCATAATATATCCAGTTATTGGGATCGGTCGTATCCAGATTGTCCCAGTAATAGTCGCAGGTGTCGACCCTGTCGTTGTATTCCACGAAAAAGCGCTCACCGTTATAGCCGCCGACAGTCAGGTACGAAGCGAATGCGTACTGTGAAGGAACGATATATCCCTGCAGCGCGGGGTCCTCCTGATTTGCGGGAACAAATGCGCCGTATTTTGCGCCCGAGATAAGCACCGTATCGTTCTTGATAACGAGCGAACCCGAAAGCGCGCCAAGATACAGGCTGTTGCCGAGCTTCACATTGGTGCTCCAGTTGATGCCGGTATCGGTCACATCGAGTTTAAAGTCCGAAGCGATCTCCGGAATGTCGAATTCGTTGTACTGGATCTCGGTGTTGTCGCTGTCGGAGATCGCGTACTTGTAAGCAGCTTTGCTCGTAGTCAAAGTATAGATGCAGGGATAGCCCTCGATCGGAGAAAGTTCGGGCAGTGCCTCGACCTTCATCAGGTTGAGGACCTTTTCCTTAAGGTCGGTGCATTCGTACATCCTGAAATCATTGCACGAAATGAACCTGAGCCCCGCAGGCACGCCCCTGACGATATTGCCCTCATAATCAAGGAAGGTCAGATATCTGATGCCGCCGATATTGGTCAGGATCGGGCAGAGTTCTACGGGATCGGCGTTCAGATCGTAATCCCGCATGAAAGTAAATCTGCTGTCGCCTCTCTCGATGATCACACTCTTGCGGAAATTGATCTCATCGGGATAATACTCGTTTTTATAGCAGACCCTGATATCTTCATGCGAAAATACCAGATACTCCAGTCCGTCTATCTTATCTACCGAAACCGTAAACGGAGCGATAGATTCATGGCTCACGTATTTTATAAGGTTCGGCAGCTCCTCGCTGAATCTCGCGGTCAGCGGCTCTTCTTCATCGGGCATGGCCGTAGGCTCGGCCGTTCCCGAAACGCCTGTGTTTTTCACTGTCGCGTCACTGCCCGTCTTATTTTTGCCGCTGTTGATATTAAGATAAAGCGCGACAACCAGTCCGGCGATCAGTATCAGTTCGAGCAGTGAAAAGCACATCCAGAATGTCAGGAACTTGCCCTGCCTGTTGAACTTTTTGCTCTGCGCCTTCAGTTCCCCGATCTCGCTCTCGGTCCTGTAGAGGCGCGCCGCCAGCGCGTTCGCCTCCTGCTTTTTGTCCTCGAGCTCGATACTTTTGCCCTCGGCCTCATCAAGCAGCACTCCGAGATAATCACGCGCCGCCTGCAGCTCTTCCTCGCGCACAGACTTCCGGTTCATGTCAGCCGCGTACGCCGCCTCGAGCTCGTCGAGCTTATCATCCCCGGGGCCTCTGCTGTTTATATCCTCTCTCTCATCATTAAATGCCATATCTCTATAATTACCCTCTAATTATATGTAAATGCTTTTCTTTCAAAATAATATCATCTTCAAGTATACCACATGCGTCCGAATCAGCAAACTATTTTGTATACAACGCAGGCGCTGCCTGCGTATAAAAATAAAAGACGGAGCCGGACATGCATCCGGCTCCGCCTGGAACAAATATATGGGAAAGAAAAGCGAAGTTTTATCCTTCGATAGCTACATAATGGTTCTGCTCGATCTCGGGCTTTGCCTCGATCTTAGGAACGTTGATCTTCAGGATGCCGTTATCGAACTTAGCCTTGATATCGGCCTCGGTAACGTTCTCTCCTACATAGAAGCTCCTGCTGCACGATCCGCTGTAACGCTCGCGTCTGATGTAGCGGCCGTCCTTATCCTTCTCATCGTTGTTCTTCTCAACGGTTGCACTGACGGTAAGGAAACCGTCCTTCAGCTCTGCCTTAACATTATCCTTCGAATAGCCGGGAAGTTCGATGTCCAGCTCGAAAGCGTCATCCTTCTCCTTAACATCGGTCTTCATAGCGCATCCGGCAGGCTCACGGAACTTAACCTCACGGCGGACGGGTCTTGCAAAATCATCAAAAAAGCTGTCAAACAAATTCTCTCCGAATAAACTGGGCATATACATAATACTACCTCCTTATGATTCCGGGACAACGCCCGGTTGGATATACTGTTTGTTCCGAACAAATCATCTGTTACCTTTGTTCTATACTCGTTATAACACAATTGTTAGCACTCGTCAATAGTGAGTGCTAATCTTTTTTATAAACATTCGCTTACATTTATAAACAAAAAATAAAAACCCGCCAAAACAGCGGGTTTCCGGGTTCTAAATCCCATATACGGTTTTGATCCTGTCCAGTTTTCTGCCGATCGGATCGGCCAGCGCCAGCAGGAATATCACATTGGATACTGCATAAACGGCCGTCATCGGGACCGCAGTCCCTATCGCGGCGAGATACATTTTGATATCGAAACCGTTATTGTACCAGAGAACGGTCCATATATCCATTATAAAGGAAAATATCACTCCGGCGAGCGCGCCGTAGATCAGGAGCAGTATTTTGCTCTTTTTAAGCGGTTTTGCAGCCAGGCCCGCGATCAGTCCGATGAGCCCCCACGCGAACATCTGAAACGGAGTCCACGGTCCCTGCCCCCAGAAGAAATTCGATATCACCGCGGAGATGGCTCCTACCAGGAACCCCGCCTCTCCCCCTAGATAGATCCCCGCGATCACCGTTATGGCGGTCACGGGTTTTATCAGCGGTATGAAACGTCCGACCACCGACATGACGGTCAGCACTACGACCAGCACCATCCGTCTGGTGCCGATCTTTCTCTGTTCGAATCCGCTTATGAACAGCACTATCGCAAGGATCGTGATCACGAGCGAAATATAGGCGTACATCTTGTCCTCGAACACATAGACACCTATGAGGACCAGTGCCGGGATCGCTATGAAAGGGATCAGTATCCTCAATGCGGCACGCAGGCCGCTGTTTTTTATAACTATCATATTCTTTTTCTTTCTTGTTCCGCACGTCTGCGCGATCAAAGTACTGCAGGCTTACTTAATACCCGGCTCAGCAGCAGTTCAGCCAGCACATCCTCACCGCATCCTCCGCAGTCACGACTCCGTCGTAATACCCTCTCGTCATGCGGTTGGCCGCAGTTGTATAGAAATAATTGCCCGAGAAAAATGCTTTTGCCCTGTCGCAGGAGGTTATCTCACCGTTGAACAGCAGTGCGCAGCGGTCTGACAGCCGTGCCGCAAATTCCACATCATGAGTCACGATAACGACAGTCACTCCGCTTTGTGCCAGGCTTTTTAGCTTTTCACCCATCTGCTCCGACGTATATACATCGATACCCTTGGTCGGCTCATCGAGT
>JAGCSS010000196.1 GCA_017964055.1 Lachnospiraceae bacterium | reverse complement strand
CGGACCGGTTTGGATATTCTTACGAAAAGTTTTTTGCCAAGTTCCCTGCATTCAATGAAATGTACAGGAACGGATTAAAGGAAAAATAAGCACCCATCGGCCCTCAGGCTGTGGGGAAAGAGGAAAACGCGATGGAACTGTTCAAAGGAAGGCCTGAAAGCAGCGAAGGCAGGCTGCCCAGAGAGATGAGGACATACGATTGCCTGGACTCTCTGGGAATAGAGTATCTGCGGACGGATCATGAGCCCGCCAATACCATGGAGGCGTGTTATGAGATCGACAAGGTCCTCGGAGTGCTGATCTGCAAGAACCTGTTTCTGTGCAACCGCCAGAAAACGAGGTTTTATCTGCTGATGATGCCGGGAGACAAGAAATTTAAGACTAAAGAGCTGTCTGCACAGATCGGCTCTGCCAGACTTTCCTTTGCGGAACCGGAAGATATGCTGAAATACCTTGACATCGAACCCGGCGCTGTGAGCGTAATGGGGCTGATGAATGACAAAGACCATGCGGTGCAGCTGCTTATCGATGAGGATGTGCTCGAGGGAGAGGAGCTCGGCTGCCATCCCTGCGTCTGCACTTCGAGCCTTAAACTGAAGACCGCTGATGTGATCGGTAAGTTTCTGCCGGCTGTGGGACATGTGTATAAGACGGTCCGGCTCGTGGGCGAGGACTGAGAGGAACACACTCTTCGGAGTGATGTTGCCGCCTGCGAAAGGTGATAAAATATCGGGTGCAATATCGGGTGACAGGCACCGGCAGCAGGTGACAGGCACCGACGGATGAATTTTTTTCGGAAAGGATATAGGATATGTTTGACAGTTCTGTTTTTAACATCGATGAATCGAATCTGAGCTCACGCATCGCTCAGGCCACACATTATCTCGAGGAGTACGAAAAAGAGGTTGCCCGCGCGCAGGGCGCCGCAAACAGTAATTTCCGCAGCAAGGAGGACGCTCTCGGCAGGATAAAGATGCTCGTGGAATTCGCGCCCAATGATGAGCGCGTACAGAGCCTGTATGCGCGCGCAAAGGCATGCGTAAAGGGCGGAGCCGGCAATATCGTGACCGTTGATCCCGCTATGACCGCTTATCTGGAGAATGAGGAGAACCTGCGCAGGCACTTTGCCGAGGCGAGCGAGAAGGCATGGAGCGACCTGCTCGCGGCAAATACGGAGAACAGACTCGAGAAGATATTCCCCGTACCCGATCTGAAAAAATACACTCTCGACGATATGCAGGGAAAGATCGTGGTGCTGGACAGCGTCAGATATCCGGCCAACCAGTTCTACGGTTCGGACGGCGAGTACATCTGGTGCGGCAGCCGCTCGGACGGCATGTATTTCGTCAGGATCGACGGACGTCAGTGGCTGGGGCCCTATGAGGCGGTCAAGCGTTATCGCCGCCAGGTAGACACCACGATGAACGACGTTAAGGAATGGTCCCTGATCGGCAGGATCAGCGAGATCGCGTTTGAAGTACCCGAGGCGGGCGAGAGCCAGGCATCACCCGTTATGGCATGGGAGATTGAGCCCATGGCGCTGTACGTTCCGGGACATATCATGGCCGTTTACGATGAGAACGGCGACCACAGCGGCAGGTTTATCGACGAGGACCGCGTAAAAGCTCTGAAGGACGCATCCTACACCGTTAAGGATGTGCCCGCAGACGTCACTCCCGAGCGGCTCGTGGAGATATTCATGTACGCGATCAAGGAAAAGAATTACGACCTGTATCTGGACTGCATCGATCCCGAGAGAAAAGAAAACCCTATCCAGCAGGATCTGATAACATATCACTGGGATCTGCATCAGGAGCGCTTCCACGGCGAATACGTGCATGCGTTCGTTGACGCGGACAAGACCGTTACCAGAGTCATTCAGGGCTATGATGACAACAGCATCGACAGCTTCTTCCTCGACGACGATGAGCAGGCCAAGATCAAAGAGGCCTACGGAGAAAAGGAAGAGGAGGCCCTGGTACAGACTCATGCCATCGATAAGAACGGCAAGCAGATCGGCTCTCCGGTAAAGCATACCCTGAGGCGTGTCGGCAGCGGCAGATGGTACATCTCGTCCTACGAGATAAGATTCTAAAAGGTGATCGGAGGAGATAATATTATGGGCGATGAGATCAAAACGGCCGAAATGAACGAAGATAAGAAGCGCACTGCGGAAACCGAAGCGCGGATGATGTATATCGGCGATGTCGAGATGCTCGTGGAAGAGGTTAAGTCAGCCGCGTACGAGGTAGAAAAGATATATCCCGATTTCATACAGGGACAGAAATACGATGAGATGCACGAAGCGCTGATCAGGATGTCCAATGGCCTGAGACACGGACGCTACAAGGAGGTCGGCCGCAGAAACCCGTGGCTTAAGACCCGTTCAGGCGAGTACCTCGACGATCATGACGGCGACCAGACACGTGAGGACAGAGAGGCCGTTGTCAATATCTATAATCTGGCGACACGCTCGTCGGAGGTCATCGATCAGGTCTGCAATCATATCGAGTATGCGGACAGAGTGTTCCTAAAGACGGCGACAGAGTTTTTCTGCTTCCACCGCAAGGCGCTGTCGGCCTATACCGGCGATTTCCTGTGGGAGATCAATACCGGATTCATGGAGTA
Organism: Lachnospiraceae bacterium; assembly: GCA_017964055.1. Lineage (GTDB taxonomy): Bacteria > Bacillota > Clostridia > Lachnospirales > Lachnospiraceae > RUG11977. Next base: position 48 of record JAGCSS010000196.1, on the reverse strand, counting down.
CAATTTTATCGTTCAGGCCTATACGGTCGACTCGATATACAGGGATAT
>JAGCSS010000195.1 GCA_017964055.1 Lachnospiraceae bacterium | reverse complement strand
CCTGGCGGCTGACGGGATCGCGATCCGCGGAATATACGAGCGGAGCGACGCAAAGGTCCGCGAGCTCGAGGGCATGGAACGCTCGAAGGGCTTTATCGGTGAACCCTTTGATACAAAAGTTGAGATCACAGAGAACGGCATACGTTTTATCGTAGATGTCGAGGACGGCCAGAAAACAGGATTTTTCCTGGACCAGAAATACAACAGGCTGGCGATCCAGCGTCTGTGCAAAGACGCCGAAGTCATAGACTGCTTTACGCATACGGGCTCCTTTGCATTGAACGCGGCCAAAGGCGGCGCCAAAAAGGTCACTGCGGCGGACATATCGGAGACCGCTATCGCCCAGGCACGCGAGAACGCGGCTCTCAACAGCTTTTCGGATACGATCGATTTTGTGTGCACTGATGTGTTCAATCTGCTGCCGAACCTCATAAAAGAGGGCAGGAGCTATGATGTCGTGATACTCGATCCTCCGGCGTTTACAAAGTCCCGCAGCTCGATAAAGGATGCGGTCAGAGGCTATAAGGAGATCAATCTGCGCGGCATGAAACTGGTTAAGAACGGCGGATATCTGTGTACCTGCTCATGCTCGCATTTCATGGATCCCGCGACCTTCTATGATACGATAGCAAAGGCCGCAAAGGACGCTCACAAGCGTATCAGGCAGGTGGAGTACCGCACGCAGGGACCGGATCACCCGATACTCTGGGACGGCGGCGACTCATATTATCTCAAATTCTACATCCTGCAGGTCTCGGATGAGATATAAATAAAAAGGCGGCTTAATCGCCGCCTATTTTGATGGGTTCGTTTATCGTTGTCGTGTAATACTTGATCATGCAGTCGCTGTGATTGTTGATTATCTCTTTGTCTGTAAGCTCTATGTCACGTCTGTATGTCGTGTTGTCATAAATAATAAACCCGTCCTTCATCATGTCCTGGAACGGAAGCAGAGGGGTATATTTTTTATCGTCCATCAGACTCACCTCTTTTGTCTTAGGTTTTTGGTGCTGTTATTATACTCCATTATCGTGAAAAAAGCAACCGTTTTTCCATTTGGAACATTTCTTGTGAAGTACAACTACACGTAACGCGAAATGGGTACAGATTTAGAAATAAAAAGAGGAAATGTAATTTGTGACACATTTTTGCCACAATTTGATGTTTTAATAAATATGCTGGATTAGAATGATATAAGTATAACTATAACTTTTTATGAAAGGAGGCAGCGTATGAATATTTATATTTCAGACGTAGGGATCTACAGATCCGACAATAATTCATATCCGTTTACAAATACTGCCTCCGTTAAAAAGGTAGAACCTTTAGAGCAGACCAAATCTTCGACCGACAGTGTTGTAAGGCAGGCCCAGCAGGCTTATGTTGCCGAGAACACTCCCGCATATACCATCAGTATTTCGAGCATGGGTAAGGCTGCCGTTCAGTCACTGCAGAAGCTCAGCGCCAACTTTGCGTCGCTTCGCGATCAGCAGTCTCGTAATAATATTATCGGCTTTGCTGCGGAAAATGATAACTCCCAAAAGAGTTCATTATATGATGCTTACGATGAGAGAGAGAGTTTCACCACTGTAGATGCGTCGAAGTCGCTTAATGCCGGCTTTACCGGCACGGAAAGCGTAGGCGTCTCCGCTCTGACCGGCCCTTCAGAGGCTTCGGCAGAGCCGGCGGTAACCGCTGTATCGGACGAGATCGAAGAGACCTCTTCAGCTTCTTCGAATTTGAGCCGATATACAGATTACCAGCTCCAGCAGCTTTTGAACGACGGATCGATATCGAGGGCTGAGTACAATACTGAGCTTGCGAAGCGTACCGGCACAGAGGAGCCTCAGGACCGTGAGGTTTCCGAACAGCAGGAGGCCGTTATGCAGGATCCCGTCATGAGACAGGCTGTGGCTGCCTATAATTTCCAGATGGCGTACCAGATCAATGCTCTGATCACGCAGTAACTATAGGAGGTGTTATTGATGACTTCTGTATTCGGATTAAATTCATCGGGCGATAATAATTATTTCAATAGTCTTTCGGGTGTTAATTCTTCGAAAAAGTCTTCGGCTGCCGATTCGTCGATTTTTTCCGGCATGCTCTCGGGCGCCTCGGTACTCGGCGATTATTCGATGATCCAGAGCGGCGCATACAAAAAGCTGCTCACCGCTTATTACGGCAGAGAGAAATCCGGGACCGCATCGGAGACCGACAAAAAAGAGATGATCAACCTTAATACCGCCAATGCCGATGCTTCGTCGCTCAACGCTTCCATCAACAAGCTGATGGGTACCGCAGTTACCGAAGAGAATCGCGACACCATTAAGGAGAACATCAAATCTCTGGTTGAGAACTATAATTCGGTTATCGATTCGGCGAGTGAGGTTGACAATACTTCCGTGCTCAGGCAGGCACTCTGGATGACTCAGGGTACTTCGGCCAATTCATCGACTCTGACCGATATCGGTCTTACGGTCGGCGAGAACAATAAGCTTGTATTTGACGAAGAAAAATTTGCAAACGCAGATCTGGCAGTCATGAAATCGCTGTTTACCGGCACAGGCTCGTTTATGGGCCGCCTTGCGAGCCGCAGCTCACAGATCGCATCGGCCGCGATGAACGCCCTTACAGGCTCATCGGGCTCGACATACAACAGCTCTGCAGGCTACACCGGAGTTAACTCGAAAAGTATTATTGACACTCTTACCTGATTAAATTAAACTTTTACCGGAGGCTTAAGGCCTCCGGTTTCTTGCGTTAAGGAGGATATTATGATAACAGCGAATCTTAAACCCCAAAAGGTATTCGAATATTTTGAAAAGATCTGCTCGGTGCCTCACGGTTCGGGCAACACCAAACAGATCAGCGACCTGCTCGCAGGCTTTGCGCGCGATCTTGGACTTAAGTACCGTCAGGACGAACTGAACAACCTGATCGTATGGAAGGACTCGAGCCCCGATAAGCAGGGCTGCGCGCCTGTTATACTTCAGGGTCATATGGATATGGTATGCACAAAGGAGGCCTGGGTCGACAAGGATATGGCAAAGGACGGCCTTGACCTCGTGATCGACGGAGACTGGCTTAAGGCAAAAGGTACGTCTCTCGGCGGAGATGACGGCATCGCTGTAGCGATTGCATTCGCTATATTATCAGACAACAGCCTTTCGCATCCTCCGATCGAGGTCGTTATAACCGTGGACGAAGAAGTCGGCATGGACGGCGCGTTCGGCATCGATCTGTCAGATGTTAAGGGCAGACGCATGATGAACATCGATTCCGAGGAAGAGGGTGTGGT
>JAGCSS010000194.1 GCA_017964055.1 Lachnospiraceae bacterium | reverse complement strand
TCTTCTGAACGAATGTGTAGAGCAGCAGCAGAGGCGCAATGGAGATGAACGTTGCCGCCATCTTGTATGCCTCATTCAGATTGAACGCGCTGCCCGAGCTCGATACGACGCTCTCAAATTCGCTGTCGAACAGAGAGAGCTTCGAAGGCAGGAGCTGCAGTCCGCTTCGAAGGAGCGTTCCGGTCACATAGGTCTCGTTCCAGTTCCATACGAACGCGAACAGGAATACAACGAGCACGGTGGAGAAGCTCAGCCTCATGCCGATGTGCCAGAAAACCCTGAACGAGCCTGCCCCGTCGATCATCGCCGCTTCATCGAGCGACTTCGGGATCAGGTTAAAGAAGTTCTGGAAGATCAGGATAAGGATGGTCGAGTTGACTCCCTGTCCGAGCAGTGCCATGAGCACCTGAGGTATCGGTGTTCCGATCAGCGTGTAACCGATCTTTTCCTGCGCCGTAACGAACATCATGAGGCGGGGAACCATCAGCACCGAGGTGGGAACAACGAAGCAGAGCAGGATCATGACAAACCAGAATTTCTTGCCCGTGAAATTGAACCTCGAAAGCGCGAATCCGGTAAGCGCCGCGCAGAAGGTCTGCGCTATCGCCAGAACGCCTGAGAACAGTATCGAGTTCTTCAGCGTTTCGCTGAGCTTCAGGACTTTTACCGCTACCTTGAGGTTGTTCAGCGACAGGCTCCTCGGAACCCAGTCGACCATCGGATCGATGATATCCTCCGAGGTCATGAAGGTCTTCGAGATTATCCTGAATATCGGCTCCAGGAAGACAAAGCTCACGCAGACCAGAATGAAATAGAATATGAATCTCATAGTCTTTTCACTGACCTTTTTCTTTGTCAAATGCATCTTCTTCATACATGGCTCCTTAGTAATGCTTAACCTTACTCTTACGCTCCTTGAATATCAGGAACGCCGCTCCCATGAGCAGGAGGACTATCAGTGTGTAAACCCATGCGTATGTCGCCGCAAATCCCAGTCCGCCGCTCGTATTGCCCATGTAGGTAACGATCAGGGAATAAACCGGGTTGATGTCATACATACCGAGCTGCGCGATCGTAAATATAGTGATGACGAGCGCGATCGGCCTGATGATCGGAAGCGTTATCTTCCAGAGTATCTGCCAGCTGTTCGCGGAATCGATCTTTGCCGCTTCATAGAGCGAAGGGTTTATCTTCTGCAGTCCGTTGATAAAGAGGACTATCGGTATCCCGGTAAACCACAGGATCGTCGAAAGCTGCTCGAATATGTCGGTCATGAGCACCGCCGCTCTTCTCGAATAGCTCGCGATCATCTGGATGATAAAGATGTCCGAATAACTCTGTCCTGCGAAAAGCTGCATGTCGCTGACCTTTGTGTCAAGGAGCTTTGCCATAACGGGTCCCGACATGATGATAACCGGCAGGAAATAGATCGTTCTGAAAAAGCCCTTGAGCTTCACGATATGCTCGAGAATATAGGCGATAATGAACGATACCACAACGATCACGAACGTGTACGGGATGACCATCTTCAGATATCCGCCGAGCGCGGGCACGAACTCGACATTCTTAAAGAATGCGGTGATGTAGTTCTCGATGCCCGCCCAGGTGATCTCGAAGCCGAGGATGGTCGAGTTTACGTTAGTAAAGCTGAGCGCTATCGTTGCTATAAACGGGAATGCGGTAAATACCGCAAATCCGATGATCCAGGGCAGCATGAACAGATAACCGCTCCTGTTCTGCCTCTGTTTCCATGTCTTCATCTTCTTCATGGAACAACTCCTTTTGCGAAGTAACTGTCAGTTCATTTGACTACGGATGCCGAAAGCGCTTCGGTCACTGTTCCGAGGCAGCTTACCGCCGAATCCGTATAATTGATGATAACCTGTGCCTTTGCGCCGTCCTTCATATATGTGTTCACGATAACGCCGCTCTCGAGCACGTCGCGGTCGATCCATTCGTATCCCTTTATCTGTGAGAGAACCGAATTGACGCCGTCATATACTTTCTTTGCGAGCTTTCTGTACTGCTCGTATTCGGTCGAATACATGTCCGATGAAACCGTATCCGCAAGCAGATAGGAAGGCTCTTTGGTAAAGATGAACGAAGGTGAGATATTGTAATCGATCATCCTTAAGATATCCGAATCCGTATAGAACGAGAAATTCGAATAGGGTCCGTAGACCTCCATCGTTCCGTGCAGCACCATCTGAAGGAACGGTACGGAATCGGTCTCGAATACGTACTGCGAGGTTCCCACGGGAGCCTGCAGGTATCTGTCGGTGTACTCCCAGAGGTACTGATTGGGATTCACGAGATTGATCTTCATGTTCTCGCCGGCTTTTGCCACCGCGTTCCTGATCATGTCTTCGGCATCGGTAAGAGAGCTTACCGCGCCGTTCCTGTCATAGGTTGAGGTCAGGATGTTCGAAGCACCGGTGATCGTAAAGGATCCGCTGTAATCCGAAACCTTCCCGGAGAGCTTTTCGATCCACTCAGCCGTCTTTGACGGAAGCGCGTATCCTGTCTCGAATATCGGGCAGTTCGCGGGGTAGAGTACCGACTTATCCGTCATCAGATACCAGGTATTTACATGCTTTGCCGCGTTTGTGTAAAAGCTGATCATCTTTTTGTTGATCGTCACAAAATCGCGTGAATATGAAATATCAATACCCTTGGCCGCGTAATCGGTGAACAGGTCTTCAAACGCGCCTTTTCTGCCGATCTTCGAGGTAAACTTGTATGCGTAGGGCTTGGCGAGCGTTTCCGCTTTTTTCTGCCAGCCGATAAGACCCGAATTGACATTGGTGATGCCCTCTGCCGAAAGGTCATCGAGGATGTCCCTCACGCCGTCGGTATCGGTCGTTACCACCTGCTCGGTCCCGACTACGCTCTTTTTAACGTCGGACATCAGGAAATCGACTCTCATCGGGATGTCGCCTTCGGTATCCGCCTTGACATTCAATACTCCCGCATCGATCAGATGCTCTCTGTAGGCGAGTGCCATACCGGTATAGTCGGCGCGGTATCCCGTGCTCCCGTCACCCGAAAGGAAACGGTAGGTCATCGATATATCGAAACTGTTGGGGTTCTCCATCAGCGTGAAGTAACCCGAACCTGCGTTGTTGTAGACCTGATAATAGGTCATGTTGTACTCGAATCTCGGATAAGCCCAGGTGTACTTGACTTTTTTGGTCTCCTCGGGGTTGACCACGATATCCATGTACTCGGCGCCTTTTTCCGCCCAGGCAACGAATGCCGCCTGACCGTTTCCGTGAGCTATGCCGTATACGGGCATCACGGGGTTTTTCACGGGAACCGAATCCCAGAGCACATTGTAATAATATGTCTCGGTAGCAGGATCCGTGCCGTATACATCACCGATGTAAGGGGTAAACGCCACACTGTTGTCCCTGAAACGGATCAGCGCTCCGCTGCCGTCGGGAACGAACACATAGCCGGGGATCTTGTACTTGGGCTGTGCGCTGCCGTATTTTCCGGTCTCGGGATCGTAGACTTCAGCCTCTCCTCCGCTCGCTCCGAGGAAGGGAGTGAGTATGATCGCGGTTACGGACTTTATGCCCTCTCCGCCGATCTCCGAGAAAGGAACGTCATAGCTGATCGAGTCCTCGCCGAAAGTGATGTAGACCGCCACATTGAGGTCGATCGTGTCGAAATCCACGTCGAGGCGCCATCTGTTGTCACCCTCAAGCTTTGAGAGCGATGAGCTTGCGCCCTCCTCGGAAGCCGAGGAAACGAATTTGGTCGTCTCGAGCTCGCTGTACTCCACGGTCACGAGTGAATTCGCGATGCCGATGTAGGTCGTGTTGAGGTTTTTCTCTTTGGGCTCCGATGCCGCAAGTATCTCTGCGTCTGTCTTTGCCGCCGCGATGTTTGCCTTGAGCTCCTTTGAGAAAGGAACGTCGATGCCGGTCTTCCAGGTATATCCCGAACGCTTGTCGACCGCTGCTATGATGTCGCGGTCATCGCGGAAGAAATACCGCATCGTATCGGTCTCGTACAGCTGCTCGTACGCTCCTGTATCCGTCAGGGTGTAATCTGCTTTTTCGGGAGCGGGT
>JAGCSS010000193.1 GCA_017964055.1 Lachnospiraceae bacterium | reverse complement strand
TTCTTTATCGAAACTTCCGTCTACGTAGGCGGAGAGTACGGAAGGGATCTCAGTCGCCATCGATTGCCTCCAGACCCTTTGCGTTTGCTACTTTTTTAGCCTTGATATTCTTAACAAGGCATGTGAATACCGAGCAGCTTAAGATCACGAGGATCAGAGCGTACTTGGGCAGCGTGCCCCATGCCAGGGTCCTGCGAAGCACCAGACCGAGCAGAATGGGCGTAACGGTCTGTGCCGACATGCTGGCCGCATAGTAGTAGCCGGTGAACTTGCCGATCTTCTTCGAGGAGCAGAGCTCTACGACCATCGGGAAGGAGCAGTTGTGCACGAGTGCCATGCCGTAGCCCTTGATAGCCCAGACAACAAAGAGGATCACAGGGAACGAGAACTCGCCGTGTTCGCCGGTTACAACGCCCGTAGGCTTTGCGAAGATCATAACGATATACGCGAGAACGGTGATGGCCAGACCCGAGGAAATGGTCCACTTCCTGCCGATGCGGTCCGCGATGGTGCCGGCGGTCGCAAAACCGACAACGGAAGCAACGCCGCCGAGAATGGTCAGGATCATGGTCTTGCTCGATGAAGACTGCAGGTAGTAGATAACATAGTTGCCGATGTAGGTGCCGATCGCGTTGTCTGCCATGAACCAGAGGAACTCCGCGCCGAGGATCGCGAGCAGCATGCGTTTGTTGGCTGCGGACATGGGCCTGTCATCGTCAACGGGAGTCTCGATCGCAGCCATTGCCTCGCCAAGATCCATCTCGTCCTTAAGCTCTTCAGCGAGCTTGTTTTCCTTGATGGTAAAGAACAGAACGAATGCCGAGATCACCATGAGGATCGAAGCTACGATGAAGGGCAGCTCGATGACCCAGAGCATCTTCGCTCTGTCGGTATCGGAAGCGTTGATATACTTCGAGAGAACCATGAAGATACCGAGCACGGTGGCAAACGCGCCGCCGAAGTATCCCATGATATTGATGATGCCGTTTGCCTTTGCGCGCAGGGGCTTCGGCGTGATGTCGGGCATCAGCGCAACAGCGGGATTACGGTACATCATCATGAACATCAGCACGATGGCCATCATGATGATCATGCCGACGATATTATTGTAGTGGAAGAACAGCGGGATAAAGGGGAACGCGATCGCGGCAACGAGGGTTCCGGTGAGGATATATGGCATTCTCTTGCCGATCGGAGTCTTGGTCTTGTCTGAGAGATTACCGAAGATAGGCAGCAGAATGAGCGCCGCGAGGTTGTCGCAGGCCATGATGATGCCGACGATCCACTGTACGTTCAGGATCTTGTCCGGGTCGCTGTTCTTGAGCTGTGCCGAGGACATGTCGTACATCCTGCGCGCGAAAATGTCGGTCAGGAAAGTGGGACACCAGGAATCGTAAACCTGCCAGAGCAGCAGTATCCCGAAGAATGCGAAGCCGATTAGCGCGGTGCGCCGATAGTTCAGCTTCAGAGTTTTTGTTTCAGTCATTTTACATACCCCTCTCATATAGTCATACCGGTGCTTTTGCACCCCATACACCGATTATACATCAGTGGGAACCGCTTGACAACAAAGCCCGATTATGACACCATGAATATAGGGAGTATCCCATAAAAAACAACAAAAGGAGAAAAAGATATGAAAACAAAATTCGGTATCGCCGCAGGAGCTTTTGCAGCAATCGCTTATCTCTGCGGATTCTTCAGCGGCTATCTTGTACTGGCCCTGATCGTAGGTTATGTATTTATCGTTGAGGATAATGACTGGCTCAAGATCAACGTTCTTAAGGCCCTCGTCATTACTCTGTGCTTCAGCGTTCTGAGCGCGCTGATCGGCTTCATCCCCAACATTTTCGACCTGATCGCATCACTGTTCAGGATCTGGGGCAAGGGAACCACGATCTCCGGTGCGGAAGCTGTTGTCGGAATCAACGCTGCGGTTTCGTTCATCCAGACAGTACTTAACATCTGCGAGAAGATCCTTATGCTGCTTCTGGCTCTGTTTGCCACCAAGCTTAAGACCATCAAGATCGGTTTTATCGACAGCATCATTGAGAAGGCCATCATTAAGGGATGATTAAAGAAGTTCTTATAAAAACGGTCGACCAGCTGATGCCGATGCTTTCCGAGCAGGAGTACAGAGAGGATCTGCACAGGAATCGCAGTCCCTATCTGTATCGCGGGCTTCCGGATGTGAGCTATAAGATGTTCACGAGCCTGAGCCGCAACTGCAAGGAGCTGCAGAAAGAGCTGGAGCCCGCGATCCTCGCGAATTTCGCGAAATACGCGGTCAATGACGAGCCCGGGATCACAGGCTCGGTCTGGAGGCAGATGATCCTCGGACAGCACTACGGTCTGCCGACGCGTCTGCTGGACTGGTCACATTCGGTGCTGATCGGACTGCATTTTGCCACGACGGAAGAGAATCTCGGTGAGATGGACAAGCATGACTGCGCCGTATGGCGCATCGATATCAACGAGATGTATTCGCTGCTGCCCGAGAGCTACCGCGACATAGTAAGCCGCAAACAGACCACGATTTTTTCCGTGGATATGCTGGATGAGGCTGCGGGAAGCCTGGAGCAGTATGACCGCGACATGGGCAGGGAGTCGATGATCATCATCGAGCCGCCGTCCATGAACACGAGGATAGTCAACCAGTATTCGTTCTTCTCTCTCGTTCCGATGGAGATGACGGATATCGAGGGCTTCCTCGACGAGAAAACGCAGAACACGGTCAAATACGTGATCGACAAAGATCTGCGCTGGCGTGTCCGCGACATGCTCGACCAGCTGAATATCAGCGAGAGGATAGTTTATCCCGGACTGGGAGGACTGTCAAAGTGGATCGCGAGACATTATTTTGTGAAATAAAAGGAAAAGCAAAAAGGTGCCTGTCACAATGAAGAAACTCATGGTGACAGGCGCCTTTTTAACCTTCTTAATCAATTACATCGTTCTGGAACCGGGATAAATGCTCAAAAGGCAGGATCAATCTTCCCCTGTACAGGCCGCAGCCGTCATTCATCAGGCTGTTATTTATTGCTCCGAACATGTTCACGTCGACCTTTGACAGTTCAAGCTGCTGCAGAAGCATTCCCCGCTCAAACGCTTCATCAAAATAAAGGCATTCACCCACGGGAATGTTGTCTCTGCGCGCCCGTTCCTCCTGCTGATGTTTTTCGTATCCGAGATGGTTTGAGGGTCCTATCTCGGCGTAATCGTCCATTTCTTTTGTGCGAAGCTGTACCTCAACGTAGCTTCTCGACTCGTTATCATAGAGCGTTATATGAAGCGACTTATAGCCGTTTGCGCCGGGGTTTAAAATATAGTCCCGGAAATACGGCCTTACTGCTTCGTGGAGCAATTCCGAATATGCTCCGTTATCAAAAAAAGACACTTCGGCACTGAAGCCCCGTAACTCCAGGAAGTTTGGCAGCATGTTGGCGATCTCGTAAAGGCATTCAAGTTCCCTTTGTTTTTGCTCTTCCGAATCTTTAACGTGGCACCTCGGCATGGAAATAACGATCCTGTAAGCAATAAGATCCCTGAAGTGTTCTATCTTGCTCCTTATCTCCGCAGGACTGGGAAACGTTCCGTTCTTTTTGTAGTAGTCATAAACCGTCTCAACAATGTAGGCGTTAAACTTCCCCTCAGCCCTGATGAGCGACTTGATCCGGCCCTTGAAGGTAAACGCAAGATACGGATATTCCTTTGTCATGTATTTGTACAGCTCACGGATTCTTTGGGACTGAGACGTTAAGAAGTCATTATGGACCAGCAGTTCCTCGAGCCGCAAAAGGAAGTTGCTGTGGATCATGTCCATAGTGCTTCCTGTCTTCACAGACTCTTCTTTTAAGTCATGGGAATAATTCTGGATGATTTTAAGCACTGTATCGCCGTTGTAGAGATAATCGTTTAATGTAACCATTTGCTGCCCCGTTTCTATCTTTCATGATCATGCATTTACAGAAAATCCGGAAAAAAAGGCAAAGACACCTGAAGCGGCGTCTTTGCCTGAATTGATTATACTACAGTTGGTGGAAAAAGAAAATATGTAGTCCGCGAGGCTCTCAGCCCGCGTTTCACGCTCCTGCCCCATAACAAAAGGACTTGCTGCAATCCTGACGGCTGCATCTCGTGAGCAGAGCTCACTCGATGTCGCTAGGCTCATAACCCGATAGCAACCTGACGGTTGCTTAGCCGAAAAATAAGCGCCACTGAATGTAAACATTCGTGACGCTTATGTTATTCGTCTATACGCACGCTTCGCGTGCTATTGGGTCATCTCGCTTTAAGTCGCAAACTGAAAAACGCAGAATCCTGCATAAATGCACAGCAGCAGTATGCCCTGCCATCTGTAGATCTTGCCCTTGATCAGTGCGGGGAGGCACATGAGGAGCATGACGATGAGCATGAGCGGGATCTCGATGATGAGCGAGGAGTTATAGCCCATGAAGAGCTTCTCGGCGGGTACCGCGAAGGGTGATATCGTGGTGGCTACGCCGGATACGAGGACCAGGTTGAAGAGGTTCGCGCCGATGACATTGCCGAGGGACAGATCGCTGTGGCCCTTGAGCAGTGCGGTGACTGCGGTTACGAGCTCGGGAAGCGAGGTGCCGAGGGCTACGAATGTCAGAGCGATAACTGTGTGGGGAACGCCGACGGCTTCGGCGATCTTGGTTCCGTTGTCAACGAGGAGCTTTGCGCCTACCGCGATGACTGCGGCGCCAAGCACGATCAGCAGGATATCCTTTACGGGAGTGCCTGCCGCTTCGGCAACTGCCGTGCCCGAAGGATCGGCTTTGATCACGGTATCGCCGGCGGCCTCCTCCGCGGTTTTTGCGGGATTTTCGAAGTTTCCGGCGGCTGTGCTCTTAGAGGAAGCTTCCTTCGCCTGTTTAACCGAAAGAATGATGTAAGCAATAAATACTGCCAGCAGGATCGCGCCGGTCAGTCTGCTGAAATATCCGAAAACGTAAGCTACGGTGCAGTAGAATGCCGCTGCGAGGAAGAAAAAGATTATCGGCGTGCGAAGGCTTTTTTTCTCAACGGGAGCGGGCCTGAAGGTCATCGTGATGGCCGCGATCAGCGAGGTGTTGCAGATGATCGAACCGATCGCGTTGCCGTAAGCGATGGCCGATCCGCCGTCGCCGCCCGTGATGGCGCCTGTGGCGGAAACCATGACCTCGGGGATCGTGGTGCCGATCGATACGACGGTCGCGCCGATCAGGATCTCAGGCATGTGAAAACGGTGCGCGATGCCGGTCGAACCGTCAACGAACCAGTCGCCGCCCTTTACCAGGCATACAAAGCCGACCGCAAACAACAGTATTTCGATCAATAATTCGGTATTCATTTTAAGCTCCTTATTCTATTATACATCGTGAAACGCTCGAAACGCGGCGTTTTCTTACAATATAACGTAAATGCGGGAGAATCGCAAGTGCGCAAAATGTGCGCGCAGCGCGGCACTTTTCCTAAAAAAACGCTTGAAACGACATAAAAAAGGCTATATCATATTCCGTAAATGAGCAAGAGCACCGACGGCAGAATAAGGGGTCTTAATTCGCACCAAGGTGCAAAATAAAAAACGGAGGGGTTTGCATGATACCTGAGGAACCCGCTATTTTACTGAGTTTTATCAACTTGAAGCTGAGAGATTTTTATTCGGATGTTGATGATCTGTGCGCAGATATGGACATCGATAAAGAGGAACTGTTCGGCCGCCTCGAGGCAGCAGGCTATTATTACGATGAGGAAGACAATCAGTTTAAATACAGGGGATGATTCCCTGCCAGAAAAATAACAGTTGTCCGCTGCCCGGCCTATGCAGCGGTTTTCCCGGAGGAGAGAAAATGAGTACATTTGCCACAACCGAAGAAGCAAGAGAATATTTTATTAACGATCTGTTCGCGTCGAGAGCGGGGATGCGGCTCGATGAGCTGACAGAAGACAGCGCAGTCTGCAGTGTCGAGATCACGGAAGCGCTGCAGAACGCGAACGGCGGAGTCATGGGCGGCGCGATTTTCACACTGGCCGATCTGGCGCTGGCCGCGATCGCGAACAATATCCACAAACCCGCGGTAGCTTCGCAGGTAAGCATCAATTATCTGTCAGC
>JAGCSS010000192.1 GCA_017964055.1 Lachnospiraceae bacterium | reverse complement strand
GTGAGCTTTACGATCTCGCCCATCTTACGTACCGCGTCCATATTGATGCCGGTCTTGGTCGAGCCGACATTGACCGAGCTGCAGAGTCTGGTCGTCACTGCCAGTGCCTCGGGGATCGAATCGAGGAAAATGACCTCTTTGTCGGTCATGCCCTTGGAAATGATGGCGCTGTAGCCGCCGATCAGGTTTACTCCGATGCTGCCGGCCGCCTCATCGAGTGTCTTCGCGATCCTTACATAGTCTGCGGAGGTCTTGCATGCCGCGGCGCCGATCGTTGCGATCGGGGTAACCGATATTCTCTTGTTAACTACGGGGATGCCGTAGCTCTTCGCGATATGTTCGCCTACCTCTACAAGGCGTCCCGCCTTGCTGCGTATCTTATTGAAAATGTTTTCGCACAATCTGTCGAGATCCCCGTCGATGCAGTCGAACAGGTTGATGCCCATAGTGATCGTGCGCACATCCAGGTTTTCTTTCTCTATCATCGCGTTGGTTTCCGCGACTTCGGTGATATTGATCAATTTTATCCCCCTCGTGCATCACCTCGCGAGCAAGCTCGCTCGGTGAAAAATACTCGGTAACCCGACACAGGCTTCGCCTGTATTGCCGTTCGAACAGCAAGCCCCGTTGCAAGCAAGCTTGCACGTGGCTTTCTCTCGACCGGCACACCTTACGGTGCCGTCGGGTTACACTCGGTGCATCATATCGAATATCTCTTCGCGCTGCACCTTGATGCTGCATCCGATCCCGCTGCCGAGAGACTCAAGATCCGCCTCGGCTTCCTCGAAGCTGCGGTCCGATGCTGCTGTGTCCGCGATCATCATCATGTTGAAATAACCTGATACGATGGTCTGTGAAATGTCGAGTATGTTGATGTGATGGGCTGCAAGATATGTGCAGACCTTTGCGATGATCCCGACGGAATCCTTACCTACTACCGTGATGATTACCTTTTTCATTGCTCTTTATCCCTTTCCTTTTCTTACAATCTGATGAGCGCGCTCGGATCGTAGCGGTTCGCGACCATCAGATGAGTATCGGTCCCAAACCTCGTATCCGCCGCCAGAGCCTGCCTTACGGTCTCGTAGGCCAGCTCCTCGAGATTGTTTTCTTTGCTGATATGCCCGAGTACGACATGTCTGAGCCTTTCGGTGCGTACCCGCAGTATCAGCGCCGCGCAGTCCTCGTTCGAGAGGTGGCCGAGCGGAGAATTGATCCTGAGCTTCGTGGAGTAAGAATAACTCCCGAGCATCAGCATATTCACATCATGATTGGCCTCAATGTAGAGCGCATCGCAGTCTGACAGCGCCTCGACCGTATGCTCGTCGTAGACGCCCAGATCCGTCGCAAAGCCTATTTTTTCGCCGTCTGCCTCAACCGCGTAGCTGACAGGGTCGAGGGCGTCATGCGAGATCCTGAACGGTCTCACATGTATCGATCCCACATAAAAATCCGAATCGGGATCGACGGGTCTTTGCAGCTGCGGTCCCGGAGCGGAAACCGCCTTTTTGCAGATATACTCCATCGTAAGCGGCGTGGCGTAGATCGGCACGTTGAACTTCCGCGCGAATACCGCCGCACCCTGAATGTGATCGCAGTGATCGTGGGTTATGAGTATCCCCTGTATCATACCCGGATCTATACCGAGGGAGGCCAGTCCCTCCGCGATCTTTTTACAACTGATCCCGGCATCGACGAGCAGCTTCGAATCCCCCGCACCCACATAGATGCAGTTTCCGCTGCTGCCGCTTGCCAGCGCACAAAATTCCACCTGAAACAGACTCCTTACATTATTTCTTCCAGTACAGCTCGATCTGCGCGTTTTCGCCGACCGGCGCCGTAAAATCCGCGGGCTTTCCGTTTACCCGGATCACGGCTTCGTTGCCCGAATGTCCCGATGTGTCGAACTCATAGAAATCAAGCACATCGACGAGCTTGTATTTCTCGCGTCCGGTGAGCACCACCGGCAGGCCGTTCACGATAACGGTTATCGGGTTCACGTTCTTTTTTACAACCGGCGCTTCGGGCTGCTTTGCAGGTTCCTCTTCGCGCCTGTATTCTTCCGCGGCGATACCGAAGTCCACCGAGAAATTCTCATATACCTTTTCATTGCCCAGAGCAATGATATTGTTGACGAGCACGGTACCCTCACGCGCCACGTCCATGTATTCGATCAGCTTGTCGACCGTGTAATAGTCGAGGACCTTTATGTCGTCGCCGTTCCTGATCTCGGTGCCCTCGGTCACGCACTCGCTGCCGCGGTAGACCAGTCTCGGGCAGATGATCCGCTTTCCGTTGACATAGAAGGTTATGCTCCTGCCCGCCTCTGCAATGTCCGATATCCGCGCATGCGCGTCCGGACCTGCGGTCGATTCCTTGATCTCGATGATATCGTTCCTGATGATGGGTGAGGAAACAGATGCCGCATGCCCGTTGACCGTAACCGTGGCCGACTCTCCGGGCTCGCCCCTGATGAGTCTCCTCTGACCGTTGACGGAAAACTCAAGCTCCTTTCCCCTGCGCGGGAAGAGGTTCTCGTTCGGGAAGCCCACTCCGGCCGCAGCGTCCATAACGGTCAGCCTGCCGTTGTCGTAGAGCTTTACGAGGTCTCCGTTGCATTTTACGAAAACGAAATTATTGTTCTGCTCATAATAGTTGAGGCAGATACCGATGGGCGTGATAAGCGTCGAATCCTTAACGATATCGCTCTCGAGGAAACGGATCTCACCGAGCACCTCATCGCCTCTTAAGGCCACACGCTCCTTAGACAGCTTTGCCGCTGCCGCGAGCCTGTCGGTAAATCCGGGGATCTTTCCGCCGCCTCCGACTAAGAATATCGCGCTGACGGGCTTTCCGCCGTTGAGCTCATTGATCTGTTTTGCGATGCCCGACGCGAGGTC
>JAGCSS010000191.1 GCA_017964055.1 Lachnospiraceae bacterium | reverse complement strand
GTTCATATACAGCTCGACGATCCTGCTGTCTTCCACGGACGCACCTCCTCTCACTTCGGTTTTTTGTAAGGGCCTTACACCTATATACTACCATTTTTTCGGGCGCGGTCACAATAAGCCGGAAAAAGGTGCCTGTCACCACGCCGTGGGGGCAGACACCTTTACGTATTAAGCAAGATCATTAACTATGTTATTAATCCACACGCCCTTCTTTACCAGTATGAACCCGAACGCGCACTTAAGCAGATTCAGCAGGTTCACGCAGGCGTACAGCGGAAGGATCGGCAGCGTCGTGAAACGCGACAGGACAAATGCCGCGGGTACCGAGATCACGCACATGAACGCGCTGTCGAACAGGAATGTGATGCCTGTCCGGCCACCGGCCCTGAGCGTGAAATATGCCGCATTTTCAAAAGCAAATATCGGCATAAAGCAGGCTCCGATCCGGATGACCGATGCCGCAATGTCCCTGGCACTGTCGGTCGTGTTGTAGGCTCTCGGGAAGAGAGGTGCCAGCACGAATACGAGCACTCCGATCAGCACTCCCATCGAGAGCGAAAAAGCGATCATCCTGTATGCGGTCGTCTTTGCCTCCTCCATGTCTCCGGCGCCGAGCATCGGCCCGACTACTATTCCTACCGAATATCCGAGCGAGAGGTAAACGACATTGAACAGATTTGTGATCGTGGTCGCTATGTTCATCGCCGCCACGACTTCGAGGCCGCGCAGCGAATAGCACTGTGTGAGCATCGCGATGCCCGCGGACCAGAGCGTTTCGTTGATGATCAGCGGAAAGCCCTTTATCGCCACCTGCTTTACCAGCAGGGCGGGCACGTGCAGGCTCCTGAACGCGCCTTTGATGTATTCGTATTTCTTTGCGTGGGAATGCGTCCAGACCATAACGATCAGCATCTCAACATATCGGGAGATGATGGTCGCGAGCGCCGCGCCTTCGACGCCCAGTTCCGGAAATCCCCAGTGACCGAATATCAACAGCCAGTTCAGGCCCAGGTTTGTGATGACCGCTACAACACCTGCGATCATCGGTATCCTGGTATCGCCCATTTCCTTCTGCATGCTCGCGTAGATCTGCGTCAGCGCGAACGGGGGCAGGCCCCAGAGCATGATGAACAGGTATCTCCTGCCGAACTCGAAGGTAGCGGCTATATCACCTTCGCTGCCCTCGCCCAGCAGATAGTAATTGATCAGTGTATCGCCCGCGATAATGAATACCAGTATCGCGATAATGCTGATCGTTACGCAGACAATGAGTTTCAGCCTGAAGGTATTCCTCATGCCTTCCCAGTCCCTGCGCCCGAAATACTGCGCTCCGAATATCCCGACGCCCGAAACGGCGCCGAACAGGCAGAGCGAGTATACGAACACGAGCTGATTGACGATCGCGACTCCGGACAACTGCTCGGTCCCGAGCTGTCCGACCATGATAGTGTCCAGAAAGCTCACGAAATTCGTGATGCCGTTCTGAATCATCATCGGGACTGCGATCCCGAGTACCATAGCGTAAAATTTCCTGTCTCCTATCAGCTTGCCGATGCCGCTCCGGTTTTCTGCCGTGTTCATGATAATCTCCGTTGATAAAATAATTAAGCACTTAACTCATTCGCAATCCGCTTCGCACCTTGCTCACGAACTCATTCGCAATCCGCTTCGCTACTTGCTCATAATCTTGTACAGACTTCGTCTGTTCGTCTAAAAAGGCTTTGCCTTTTTATCCTTCGAAGATCCAGCCTCTTACGAGGCTATATCTTCGTCAAGATTAAACTGTGCCATATACAGATCGTAGTACGCGCCGCGCAGAGCCATGAGCTCTTCCGCGGTGCCCGCTTCCTTGATGCCGCCGTCGTCGATCACGAAGATCTTGTCGGCGTTGCGGATCGTCGAAAGACGGTGCGCGATAACGAATGAGGTCCTGCCGCGCAGGATCGCCTCGATGCCCTTCTGCACGAGGATCTCGGTGTGGGTATCGATGCTCGAGGTTGCCTCGTCGAGGATCAGGATCTTCGGGTTCGAGATCATCGTTCTCGCAAACGCGATCAGCTGTCTCTCACCTGCGCTCATGCCGGCGCCGCGTTCGGCTATCTCGGTATCGTAGCCTTTTTCGAGCTTCATGATAAAATCGTGCGCATTGACAGCCTTCGCTGCTGCCTCGATCTCCTCGTCGGTCGCGTCGAGCCTGCCGTAGCGGATGTTCTCGCGGATCGTGCCCGTAAACAGGAAATTCTCCTGCGTCATGACGCCGAGCTGGCGTCTCAGGCTATCTATCGTTACCTCGCGGATATCATATCCGTCGATGAGTATCCTGCCCTCCTGTACATCATAAAATCTTGAGATCAGATTTACAATAGTAGATTTTCCCGCGCCGGTAGGTCCTACGAGCGCGATCATCTCTCCGGGCTTTACGCGGAAGTTCACATCGTGCAACACATCAGGGTCGTCGTCGTAGTGGAAGCTGACATGCTCGAACTCGACCGCGCCCCTTACCTCGGGCAGGTCACAGTCCGCCTGATCGTCCGTGATCTCGGGCTCGGTATCGAGCACCTCGAAGATACGCTCCGCGCCCGCAACATTTGTCACGAGCTGATTGTAGAGATTGCTCAGATGCATGACGGGCATCCAGAACATGCCGACATACGAGGCAAATGCGACGAGGGTTCCGACCTGCACATTCTCAATGCCGAGCACCCTGACTCCCACATAATACATCGCTATGAGTCCTACGGCCCAGCAGATATCGGTAACGGGTCCGAACAGATCCGCCCAGCGCACCGCGCGGATAAAGCTGCCGTAGTGCTCCTCTACCAGACCGTCGAAGGTCTTCTGCGTCTCTTTTTCCGCATTGAAGCTCTGGACGATCTTGATCCCGGCCACATCCTCATGGATGAATGCGTTGAGGTTTGAATTCTTCTTTCTGAAATCCTGCCAGCCCTTGTGCGAACGGGTCTGGACGGTCCAGATGCCGACGATCATGATGGGCAGGCTCCAGAGCGAGGCAAGCCCCAGTCTCCAGTCCTTCATCATCATGATGATCACAACCGCGATAAGGGTCACGGCGTCGGGGATCAGCGTGGTAACACTGTTTGAGAGGACGTCCTTCATCGAATTGACGTCACCCATGATCCTCGAAAGTATCTTGCCGGTGGGACGGCTGTCGAAAAAGCCGAAGCCCAGCGTCTGAATATGCTCATAGAGCTGTTTGCGGACCTTGGCGAGGACGTCGTTCGACATCTTTGCCATCAGGTACATGCGTGCCTTGATCAGGAACACGAGCACCAGATTCAGTCCGATGCCGACACTGCCGAGTATGATCAGCCCGCGCGTGTCGGAGTTTGCGATATTTACGATTATCGCCCGCTCGATGATGAGCGGATTGATGATCGATATCGTGGTCGCTGCTGCCATTATCAGGAAAACAACGGCGATCAGGCCACGGTAATCGAGCAGGTACGAGAACAGGCGGATCAGTGTTTTCCCCTTGGAAACCGAGCTCACCTGCTCGTCCTGTTTAGTGGCGTTTCTGGCCATATTTCATCACTTCCTTTCGCTTCGCTTCAGGCACTCGCAGTTTCGCCTTCGGCGAAGTCTGCTTGCCTTTCGCTTGCCCGATAATTATGATGTCTGCACTTCAGCGCAGTCCATGGCTTCGCCGTACTGCGCGAGATATGTGTCGTAATAGTAGCCGCCCAGGTCCATCAGCTCCGCGTGAGTTCCGCGCTCGAGCACCTTTCCGTCCTCGAGTACGATGATCTCTTCCGCGCGGCGTACCGCCGAGATCCTGTGGGCAACGATGATCTTGGTCATGCCGCCCATGGCGCCGATATTCTTCTGTACCTGATGCTCAGTCTCCATGTCGAGCGCAGAGGTCGAATCGTCAAGTATCAGCAGCGGTGCATGCTTTGCGAATGCGCGTGCCATACTGATCCTCTGTTTCTGACCGCCTGAGAGGCCGACGCCTCTTTCTCCGATGACCGTTTCACGGCCATCCTCGAGTCCGGCCACAAATCCCGCCGCGCAGGATGCGTCAAGCGCTGTTTCAATGTCCTCATCGGTGATGCTGTCCTTGCTGCCGAGACGCACATTCTCCGCTATGGTTTCGGAGAACAGGAAAACATCCTGCATAACCGCCGCAGAAGCCCTGCGGACAGTCTCAAAGGGCAG
>JAGCSS010000190.1 GCA_017964055.1 Lachnospiraceae bacterium | reverse complement strand
AGCAACTATAATATCTCATGCCTGTTGATGTCAAATAAATCTTGGCGTAAATTTTATCTCACCGTCCCTGTCGACCTCCATGACCATATACGAGGGGCGTCCGTCGGACTGACGGGGCTTTGAGATACTGCCCGGATTTGCGATTGTCACGCCGCCGCATTCAGTAAGAAAAGGCTTATGAGTATGGCCGAAAAGCACGATATCGGCACCGAGTTCCTGTGCCCTGTACGATATCGAGGAAGTGCTCGCGGGCAGGAAATGTCCGTGTTCCATGTGCACCTTATGATTTCCGAGAGTAAAGTCTCTCGTATCGGGTTCACTGCAGAAATAATCGCAGTTTCCACGGACCATTGCCACAGTGCATGCCGGTCCCGCCAGTTCCCTTATCTCCTCTTCGTCGTGGCAGATATCGCCGAGATGTATCAGCATATCAAAGGGAGACTCGATCCTCATCGCCTCCCGCAGATTCAGGAGATTGCCGTGCGTATCGCTTACTACCAGTATTTTCATCATGTTCTTCGCCTTTTTCCATAAATATTTTATTACTCAATAGTATAACCGCTGTACCGATGCTTGTCGATTATTTCTGTTTTATTCATTCCGTTTCATTACTTTTCACAGGTTACCGTTCACAGCTGCTAAAAAAACACGTTCATAAACCGGCCGGCTATGCCGTCAACCGCCACTTTTTTCAATTAGCGGATGGACAAATCCGGAAAAAAGGTTTAAAACCTATATGTTGCTTTAATCACACTAACCGCAGAAAGAAGAAACTCATGAAAGAATGGTTTTCAAAGGATAGATTAAAAAAAGCACCCATGATGATCGCTGCTGTTATCATCATGGGTATTTGTGTCGCGTTATTAAAGATGACATCATTCGGTCCCGACCCCTGCTCGACGATGAATTACGGTAGGTCTGCGCTGGTTGGGCTTCCGTTCGGAGTCTACCAAATGATCGTAAATATCATCGTCTTCATCGCGGTTTTCTTTATTGACAGAAGCCTGCTGGGACTCGGAAGCTTTGGAAACATGATACTCGTAGGCTATTCCGCCGATCTGATGAGCTGGATCATGCTCAAGGCGTTTGGTCTCACTGCCATTGAAAGCCTCGGCGCCAGGATCGCCGTAATGCTGATCGCACTGATCTGCTTTGTGTTCGCCGCCGCCATCTACATGAACAGCGGCCTCGGTACCGCGCCCTACGATGCGCTCAGCATCCTCATCCATAAAAAACTCTTTGCCGACAAGGGAAGCAAAGTTCCCTTCAGAGCGGTACGTATCGCATACGACGGTGCCGCCACCCTGATCGGATTCGTGACCGGCGGCGGTGTGGGTATCGTAACACTTATCATGATCCCAGCGCTCGGAAGCGCTGTCGATCTTGTCGGACATTTATTGAGAAAAGACGAGAATTAATCAGGTACACAATAGGCCGGACTTTCGTCCGGCCTTTGCCGTAGTAATAATCAGAATTTATGACTCGTTCCTCCGTGCGTCTTTCCCGATGACGAAGTTTCCGTCGTCGAAGCGGGCTGCTTCTGTATTTTCTCGCGATGTACTTCTTTGTAGGTCTCAATATCGATCTTCTTGTTCAGTTTGAAGCTGCCGCTCTTGATATATTGCTGCGCCTCGTCCTTTTTGTATACACTCCTGAGCTGAGACTTTAAGCTTCCTGACCGGATAGCTCCGACCAGAGCACCGATCGCGGAGGAAATACCGCCCAAGAGCCCGAATCTGAAAGGCTTTTCTCCGTTGTTCTCCGCATAATCATTATATACGGCATTAACTTTGTCGGTATACTTATCGAATGCCGATGCAAAATTTCCTGCGGAAAGGTCTGAACGCATAGCGCTCATGATACTGTTCTGTGCGCTGTCGGTAAATACTTCGATGCCCTTTCCCATCGTTGAGAATGCAGCATCTCCCGTTGCTTTGCAGATCAGGAGCATGATGCCGCCGTCCTCTGAGTATCCCTGCGCCTCATAAACATCATGCGCATACTTTCTGGCTGCGGAATCCCCGAACTGAGAATAATTATCAGGGATCTCGCTGACGGTAACTACCGCAACATCCATATCGATCCCGTTGCTGAGCTGTTTCAGTTTGCTCTCTAACGAGCCTGCCTCTGATGAGGATAACAGTCCGTCATTGTCTATAACCTTTTTGGTACTTGTTGTTGCTGCAAATACAGTCACCGTTGAGAAGGCGACCAGAAGCAGCATCATGATCAGTGTTAATGCTCTTTTTTTCATAGTCTTCTTCTCCTTATCAGGTGAATAAATGGATCAAAAATCCGACTGCAAATGTGGCAATTGCTGCGATCGCAGCAGTTCCCCACGTTATCTTTTTCTTCAAACTCTCGTCACACGGAAGATCTCCGACGAACTTGCCGGTCTGGCCGTTCATCGCAAATATGTAATTATTGCCTTTCCAGGTCGTGTTCATGATCCATACGGGCAGCAGCGCATATTTTGCGGTACCGTTCTTAAGATTAATGTTGCTGTCGGTAACGGCTACCGAGCTGTAGCCCGCAACCGAATCGGCAAATGTCCTCTCTGTCGAAGTCTTAACCCTGGCGTTGACGCGCTCGGCATCATCCTCGGCGGTCACATCGTAGCGGTCAGCCATGTAGCCCGCCATATATGCGGTCTGGAAAGGAACCGCCTGTGACAGGTCGAAGGGTTCGAGCGACTCGGTCAGGGAGTCTTCTATCTTTTTGGAAGCGTCTACAGGGATATTCTCGAACTCAAGCGAGCCGCTCCTGAATGCCTTATAATGCTGGGTCTCGGTCACTCTCCACTCGCCTACGTTAAAGCTCTTGACCGTCGTGCAGTCATACTGCATGCTGGCCTCTGCCTTTGAATCGAAGATCCAGTAGGGAACATACACGCCCTTGATCTCGTCGATATGATTCTGGTTCGAGAATACCGAAGGAAGAAGCTTCTTACCCGAAAGATGCTTAGTATATTCAGCTTTTGCAGCCTTTTTATCGAGTTTGAACGGGATGATGAGGTCGGGCTTCAAGTCGCCCTTTAAGTTGCCCATCATAACGATCGGGTTGTCACAGTAAGGACACTTCGAAGCAGCCGTGGTCTCATCTGTAACTATCTGCGCGCCGCAGGACTGGCAGCTGTAAACGGCCATTCCGGCATTGTCCGAATCGGTCCATGTGTCTGTCGATGCAGTCTGCCAGGAAAGGTTCTCCTCTACCTGGCTGTCAAGCGCCGCGTCAAGCTGCTCGAACATTGCCATATCGAACTCGCTGTCGCAGAAAGGGCACTTAACCTTGCCGGCGTTTGCGTTGAATTCAAGCTTGCCGGCGCATGCAGGGCATTTATACTCTAATAATGCCATCCGTAGATCCTCTCTTTCTAAATCTGATAAAAATGGGCAGGATCGCTCCTGCCCAATAAAAGATTCATTAATTTAGATCAGGGCTTGGGTGTTGCGCAGTTGCCGCAGAAGTTACCTGTGTTGGTAGTTCCGCACTTAGGGCATACCCATGCGCCTGCGGGAGCGGGCTTGGGTGTAGCGCACTGTCCGCAGAAGTTGCCTGTATTTGTAGCGCCGCACTTAGGGCATACCCACGCGTCTGCTGCGGGAGCCTGT
>JAGCSS010000189.1 GCA_017964055.1 Lachnospiraceae bacterium | reverse complement strand
GAGTACGCTCTTCTGGAGCAGATAGATTATGACGATTTCGACGGCTTTATCTACGACTGCTCGAATATCGAAAACCCCGATGTGATCACGGCTACGGTCGAACGCCTCAAACAGGTGAAGGTGCCCGTGGTGAGCATCTCATATTACGTCGAGGGCTTCCACTATGTCGGCAATGACAACAAAAACCTGATCCGGCAGGTGGTAAAGCACATGTATGACGTCCACGGATGCCGGAAGATGATATTCGCCGGAGGACCTCAGTACCATTATGAGAATATCCAGCGTTTTGAGGCATTCTGTGAGACGCTCGAAGAGCTCGGACTGCCCGTTTCGGAAGAGAGCTATATGTTCGGTGACTTCGACTTCGATACCGGCGTGCGCTATTTTTCCGAATGGATCGAGGCCGGGAAAGAGCTGCCCGATGCCTTTATCTGCGCAAACGACAATATCGCGGCCGGCATCTGTAAAGAGGCGATCAGGCGGGGATATGATATCCCGGGCGATTTCAGGGTTACGGGCTTTGACAATCTGGATAAGGCCGCTTACTACAAGCCTCAGATATCCAGCGTCAATCATAACCGAGGAACTCTCAGCAACCGTGCCTTTGATGTGCTGAACGCGCTGATGAACGGCGAGGAAGTCGAAACCTACACCTATATGCAGAGCGAGATCGTTCCGGCCGAGACCTGCGGATGTCCGAATACCGGTCTCGTTGATTACCGTGACTACGCCAAGTGGCAGATCGACTATCGCGTCGATCTGGACCGTCATGAGGAACGCACGCTGGAGCTCGACAAGCGTTTTACCGAGTGCCGCAACATCAGCGGACTGTTCGAGAGCCTCGCGGGTTATATCAGGACCCTGGACTGCGCCGGACTCTTTATCTGCGTCGATAAGGCGCTCATGGAGGCCATGCCCGAGAGCAGCTTTTCTGAGGACCGGCTCGACATGGATTCGCTCATCGTTGTGGCCGGTGAGGACCGCGGCAAGCGTCTGTATTCGGTCAGGAACTATAAAGACGTCAA
This sequence comes from Lachnospiraceae bacterium, assembly GCA_017964055.1. Lineage (GTDB taxonomy): Bacteria > Bacillota > Clostridia > Lachnospirales > Lachnospiraceae > RUG11977. The sequence goes on along the minus strand of JAGCSS010000189.1, from coordinate 8,206 downwards.
AGACTATCTGGCATCCGCGGAGCGCTCGAGGGATTACATGTTCTTCCCGATCCATTTCCGAAATCAGAGAGTGGGAATCACCATACTGTTAGAGCCGGATTTCCTGTATGACCATTATCTGTTCTTCGATGCCCATCATACTTTCCTCGGCAGGCTTGAGGACCTTTTTATCAGGACACAGCTCGAAAACGCGGCGGCACGGATGAAGGGCCTGTATAACCGTGACGTTCTGACCGGATTGTATAACAGGATCTCCTACAATGAGATGATCCGCCCGAAGTTTGACATCTACAACAGGGACGGTATTGTCTGTGCCGTATGCTTCTTTGACGTCGATCATTTCAAGACCATCAACGATACCTACGGACATGATTTCGGCGATAAGGTACTGCTTACGATATCCGGGGCGATCAATGCGTATAAACCGCTGGATTCATATGCTTACCGCTTCGGCGGGGATGAGTTTGTAGTGTTTATCCCTTATGCTTCACAGGAAAAGGTCAACCGGTTCACCAGACGGGTTCATGACGGTCTGAGCGAGCGCAACATCGAGGTGAGCAGCGGAGTGATCTATACGGATCCGGCTTCGGGACGCGCACCGGAGGAGTATCTCGTGATGGCCGACAAGCATATGTACGAGGTAAAACGCGCGCGTCATTCGGAGCCCGGCGCAAAGCCGATCGTTACAAAGCCTTTTGTAAAGCCGCAGTTCTTTAAGGGCGCCGATGTTTCGAGCATTCCCGAAAAAGAGGACAAAGGACTGGTATTCCGCGATATGGACGGGACAGCAGGGGATCCGCTGGATCTGCTCGCGAAATACGGCGTGAATTCGGTGCGTCTGCGCATCTGGAACGAGCCTGCAAAAATGCCGGAGTCCGGTGGGTACTGCGATCTGGCGCGGACCGTCGCCATGGCGCGCAGGATCAAGGCGCGGGATATGCATTTCCTGCTGGATTTCCATTATTCCGACTACTGGGCGGATCCTGGACAGCAGCGAAAGCCTGCGGCATGGGAAGGCCTCGACTTTGAGAGCCTGACCAAAGCGGTCTACGACTATACTCATAACGTGCTGGCGGAGCTTTCGAAGAACGACGCGCTGCCCGATACGGTGCAGATCGGAAACGAGATCAGGAGCGGCATGCTCTTCCCCGACGGAGCCGTTCCGGATTATCAGTCACTGGCGACGCTGGTCAATGCAGGAATACGTGCGGTACGAGATATTTCCGAGAGCATCGAGGTCATGATCCATCTGGACCAGGGCGGACGTTTCTACTGCCTGCGTGACTGGTTTGACGCGATGTTTTCGGCAGGCATGGATAAGATCGACGCGATCGGCATATCCTTCTATTCCTTCTGGCACGGCACGTTTAAGGACCTGAAGGATTCCATGGCTCAGCTTATAGACCGCTACAAGCTGCCCGTATATGTTGTGGAGACCGCGCATCCTTGGAGACACTGCGAACTGGAGCATGTCAACCGCGATATGATGAAGATGGCCGGCTTTGCGGCAGGGGTAGAGGAGCAGCGCAAGTCACTCACTCTTTTGATGCAGATCGCGGCCAATGTCTCCGGCGGGCGCAGGACCGGAGTGTATTACTGGGAGCCGCTCTGCTTTACTGACAGTGATCTGGGCAGCTGGGATGAGAACATGGGCATGATGGATACTGAGGGGAGACTCCTTCCTTCGTTTGCCGCATTCAGGGATTTCGACCCCGCGCATCCTTCCGTTCCGCATGTCGACAGGTATATCGCGTCGCTCTATAAGTCTAAGACTGAGGATATTCCTCCGGCAGGGACAAACCTGATCCCCGAGGGAGTTCTCACGGATATCACTTCGGGCTGGTGGGTATGCAGGCAGCCCGACAGCGTGGATGTGACGCAGGAGAACGAAGCGCTGGCATTCTCCAGTATTTCGAATTTCGTACTGGAGGTCGGCAGGGAGATCCGCATCGAAAAAGCCGGTAAATACCGTCTTTCGGTGGAATACCGCGGGACCAATACGACCGGCGTAAATGTAAAGCTGTATCTTAAGAGAGTCACCTGCAATGAAGAGGTGCTCTGCGAAAAACCGATCTATCCGTCGGACATCGACTTTGTGCTCACTTCGCTCGATGTGGAGATACCCGAAGCAGGCAGCGCCAGGATCGGAATCAAGGTCGACGCACCGCCCGTTGAGGGAAGAATAAGGAATTTCAGGCTTGTGGAGGTCTGAATGGATCATAAGATTTTTATAGTTGAAGATGACAGAGGCATAGCCGAGGGCATTTCCGAGCAGATGAAGCAGTGGGGGCTGGAAACCAGGGTTGTTTCCGATTTTCACAATGTGATGGGGGAGTTTGCCGAGTTCGGGCCCCATCTGGTCCTGATGGACATTTCCCTGCCGTTTATGAGCGGCTACCACTGGTGCAGCGAGATACGCAAGGTTTCCTCGGTCCCTGTCATATTTGTTTCTTCGGCATCCGACAACATGAATATCGTGATGGCCGTGAATATGGGAGCGGATGATTTCATAGCCAAGCCATTCGACCTGAGCGTGCTGACCGCCAAGGTGCAGGCGCTGCTTAGGAGGACATATGATTTCGGCATGTCATCTCCGCTGATCGAATACAGGGGCGCCATGCTCAACACGGGTGACGGTACGCTCACCTACGAGGGCAGCAGGATAGATCTGACTAAAAATGAGTACCGCCTGCTGCTCGTGCTGATGCAGCACAAAGGCAGGATCGTAAGCCGCGAAAAGCTGATGGAGGCACTGTGGGAGGGCGGAGCGTTTGTTGATGAGAACACTCTGACCGTAAATGTGGGACGCCTCAGGAAAAAGCTTGAAAACGCGGGGCTTTGCGATTTTATCACAACCAAGTCCGGTGTCGGTTATACTGTGGGGTGAGAGATGAAACTGTTTTGGTCATTTGTAAAGAGCGTGATCGGACCGGTCGCGGTATTTCTCGGATTCTTCGCGATACTCGTGATATCCTTCCTGCTCTACGGACTCCCGGCGGAGGCTGTGATCTATCCGATACTGCTCTGTATCATCATGGGACTGCTGTATCTGGCTTACAGGTACTATGTCACGGTACGGAGGCACAAAGAACTGACGCGGCTCGGGCGCACGGCCGACAGGCTGATCGATATCGCCGCACATTCGCCTGCACCGATCGAAGAGGATTACTGCGGGATCATCAGGGATCTCGCGAAACAGAATAAAAAGGCCGTTGAGGAGACCAGGGATGAGACTGCCCGCCTGATGGACTATTATACGCTGTGGGTCCATCAGATAAAAACGCCGATCGCTTCTATGAGGCTGCGTCTGCAGAGGGAGGACAGCGAACTGTCGAGAAACATGCTCTCGGAACTCGGACGCATCGAGCGTTATGTCGAGATGGTGCTTACCTACCTGCGCCTAGAGGGGGACGGCAGCGACTATATCTTTAAGGAATACGATCTTGACGGCATAATAGGAGATGCCGTCAAAAAGTTTGCCGGCGATTTTATCCTGCGCAGACTTAAACTCAACTATGAACCGACGGGCAGGAAGGTACTGACCGACGAGAAATGGCTCTCCTTTGTGATCGAACAGGTTCTGTCCAATGCGCTTAAATATACGAAGCAGGGCGAGATCTCGATATATGTCGAGGATCCGCTGACACTCTGCATAGCGGATACGGGCATGGGCATATCGCCTGAAGACCTGCCGCGCATTTTCGAAAGAAACTATACCGGCGTCAGAGGCCGCGCGGATAAAAAAGCCAGCGGCATAGGTCTGTATCTGTGCAGCAGGATATGCAAAAACCTGAATCATGAAATAAGCGCGGAGTCTGAGGTCGGCCGCGGTACCGTGATCAGGATAAACCTTGAAACGGACCGGACTGTGACCGAGTAATGCCCGATGTGACAAAAATGTTAGTTTTTCGGGGCGGATTGTAAGCCGATTCAATGGAAAGGATCGGCTTTTTTCTGTATGATCGTAAACGTAAACGACATGCGGCAATATGCCGCGGTCGTGCGTATCATAGGGACCGGAAGCGGGTGAGAGCCCGTTTCCGGATGGGAGGTTTAAAAATGAGTTTGCTTGAAGTTAAAAATCTTAAAAAGATCTACAAGACGCGTTTCGGCGGTCAGGAAGTGGAGGCGCTCCGCGATGTCAGCTTTGCGGTGGAGAAGGGAGAATATGTAGCGATCATGGGTGAGTCCGGTTCCGGCAAGACCACACTGCTCAACATTCTCGCAGCGCTGGACAAGCCCACCGCGGGACGCGTTATCTTAGAAGGCATGGACCTTTCGGAGATATCCGACAAGGAGATCGCCACGTTCAGGCGTGACAATCTGGGCTTTGTGTTCCAGGAGTTCAATCTTCTCGATACATTCTCGATCGAGGACAATATCTATCTGCCTCTGGTGCTCGCGGAAAACGACTACAAGACCATGAGCGAGAGGCTTAAGCCCATCGCCGCGAAGCTCGGCATCGCCGAGATCCTGAAGAAATACCCTTACGAGGTATCGGGCGGTCAGAAGCAGAGAGCGGCGGTTGCCAGAGCCCTCATCACCGATCCCCGGATCATTCTGGCGGACGAGCCGACCGGAGCGCTCGATTCCAGGTCCTCCGACGAGCTGTTAAGACTGTTCGGAGAAGTAAACGAGATGGGGCAGACGATCCTCATGGTCACACATTCCGCCAAAGCCGCCAGCTGCGCGGGGCGCGTGCTCTTCATCAAAGACGGAGAGGTCTTCCACCAGATATACAGGGGCGAGGACAGCAATGACAGCTTCTACCGGAAGATCACCGAGACCCTGACTCTTCTTACCAGAGGAGGCAGAGCATGATGAAAACCTTATTCTATCCCAGACTTGCATGGGACGGTATAAGGAAAAACAAACGGATGGTTTTTCCGTATATACTGACCTGCATCTGCATGATCTCGATGTTTTATATCATGGTGTTCCTTGCGACACCCGACACTGCGGCCCTTTTGCCGAGAGGCGGAGACACGGCCATGATCATCCTGACGCTCGGCAGCGTTGTGATCGCGGTATTCTCGCTCATATTCCTTTTTTACACCAATTCGTTCCTGATCCGCAGGAGAGCGGCGGAATTCGGACTGTACAATGTTCTCGGAATGAACAAGAGGAATATCACGCGGATCATTTCACTGGAAACCTTTATCACATCGGCGGTATCGATCGTTTGCGGCCTGCTGGCAGGCATAATCCTTTCAAAACTGGCTGAGCTGGGCCTCGTCAGGATGATAGGCGGCACGGTGACTTACAAATTCCGCGTGGACGTAAAATGCATAGCGATCACCGTGATCTTTTATCTGGCGATATTCGCGGTCATATGGTTTGCTTCGGTTATCAGGGTGCGCCGCAGCAGCGCGGTATCTCTGCTGCAGAGTGAAAAGGCGGGAGAGAAGGCGCCAAAAGCAAACTGGCTGCTGGGTATCCTGGGCGCGGCGATCCTCGGCACGGCATATTACATCGCCGTATCGATCGATAATCCGATCTCGGCGATCATGTGGTTTTTCTTCGCCGTCATCATGGTCATCATCGCGACCTATCTGCTGATGATCGCGGGCAGTGTGCTGCTCTGCCGTATACTCCAGAAGAATAAAAAGTACTACTACAACCCCAGGCATTTCGTATCGGTTTCCTCAATGGTCTACCGCATGAAGAGGAACGGCGCGGGACTGGCCTCCATAGCGATCATAGCAACGATGGTGCTCGTCATGATCTCGTCCGCGTCCTGTCTGTGGTTCGGCACGAGGGACATGCTCGCGACGCGCTACCCCGGCGATATCAATTACACTCTGAGATTCTATGATAATAAGTATTTTACCGGGGAATACATCGACGGGTTCAGACAGGCAGCCGTTGATTTCACGAAAATGAATGATACGGAAGCCGAAACGGTCTTCGACATTCCTTATGCGGAGATGGAAGGCGTGGCAGAGAACAACGATACGATAGATTTCGGGCATGCAGCCTCGGAGGTGCTGTCGATAGCCAGATTAAGATCGGTCAATCTGATCCCGTTGTCCGTATACAACGACAGGACCGGACAGGATATATCGCTGGATGAAGGAGAAGCGATAGTATTTGCGTCGGGCTGTACTATTGACCGGGATACCCTGAACCTGACCTATGAGGGCCGTACCGTAAGCCTGAAGCTCGTAAAAACCGGGGATAAGGAGTTTTATGCGGACGATTATATGAAAGATGTCCTTCCCCAGATCAATCTCATCGTTCCCGATATCCGCCCGATCTGCGAGGCATTTGAAGACACGCAGGAATACGGCTACGGGGTTGTAAGATGCATATGGAGATACAGTCTTAAAGTAGATCGTTTCGGTATGGACAGATCCGATTACGCAAAGGGTGTCAAGGAGGCGATCTTAGGGACCATGGACGGTGACTCCGGGATGCTGCGTGCATTTTCGATATCTACCGAAGACAGAGAGCGTGAGAGTGTGGATTTCATATCCGCTACGGGAAGCCTGTTCTTCATCGGCATCGTACTGAGCGCGGTATTCATCCTGGCTGCGGTGCTCATCATCTACTACAAGCAGATATCGGAAGGCTATGAGGACAGCAGGCGTTTCGGTGTGATGAGAAAGGTCGGGATGACGAAGAAAGAGATCAAGAGCAGCATCAATTCACAGCTGCTGGTGGTATTCTTCATTCCGCTTGCTTTTGCGGGGCTGCACCTGGCCTTTGCTTTCCCGATCATCGGAAAGATGCTGAATCTGTTCGGCATCTTCAACACGGGCCTGTTCATGGTCACTACACTGATCAGCTTTGTGGCTTTCGCGATATTCTACGCAGCGGTTTATAAGGTGACTTCAAACGTTTACTATAATATCGTAAGTGACGCCAAATAAAGATATGAGCGGAGAGCTCCCGGTTTTTCGGGGGCTCTCTTTTTGCTGCGGATATTATTCTGTATCGCGGTTGTTCATTTGTAACCGCGGATGTGTTATAATAAACGATAAGGTTTTAAATCCCGTGAGCCGCGTTTTGGCGCGGCAGCAAAGGAGGAGCCATGTTTGTCGTCGATCATAAAACACTCAGACTGTCATTTAACGAATTTCACGAGCTTACGATCAAGGATATGCCGGAGTACGGAGAGTACTGCCTGCTCGAGCTGAAAGACGGGAATTATACCGCGGGCGGCTGGCACCCGGCAAGTAATAAGCGCAAAGTGGCGGGCATGTTTCTGCGCGGAACAGCCGATACGGTCGATGCGGAAGAAGTGGCAAGATGGCATTCACTCGACCGCTACGATCTGACGGACAGTCTCGGAAAAGAGGGTGTCAATTGGATAAATATCGGCTGCGAAGAGGAAGAAGGCGACCGCAATGTTCAGTTTGAGGGTTTTAAACTGATCGCCGACAAAAAATACCCGAAAGAGGAGCAGTTCTGCCTGCTGATCATGAATGACGGGTCTTTGGCGGCGGGCAGATGGAACAAGTGGCGCAATGGAGGGGGATCTTTTATATACTCATCAGCTCTCGCGAGCCACAGTTGGGAAAAAGTATGGGCATGGACGCCGCTCAGCACCGATAAGTTCTTTGCGATGGAGCTGGAGCAGGAGAATGAGAGAAAGCGCGAGAAGAAGCTGAACAAGAACCCTGTCGCAGATCCGGAGCTATTCAAATACGGAACGGATATCAACACGTACTACGAAAAGGCGCTGGAGAAGCTGCGTGAGGAGTTTTCCTGGGCAACCCTGCCGATGATGAAGAAGGTGATCCCGGTCTGGCAGATCGCGCCTCTCCACGGCAAATATGTTTTCGGACATGTCAGCAAAAGCTATTATGACGATTCGGATGTAGTGACGCCCTGGACGGAGGGCACCACAGCGGATGAGTTCATCGATTTCCTGTGCGGATATACCCGCGATAAGGTTGCGCATTGTAATCCCGAAGAGAGATTCAAGTTCGGTACCGACATAAACGTTTATCTGGATATGGCCTTCGATAACGTCAAAAAGGATTATCGCTGGCTCGACAAAAAGATGCTCAAAAAAACCTGGCAGTATGATATACAAAAGATCGACGGAGATCTGGAATTTGTCAGGAAATATGGGGATGAGGCCGAGTACTCGGTATATGATGTCGAAAGCGCGGAACAGTTTATCGAGTGGACAGAGAACGACTATCAGAGTGTGGCTCTCAGGGAGAATACAGTCGTAGCAAGTTATTCACCTCATTTC
>JAGCSS010000188.1 GCA_017964055.1 Lachnospiraceae bacterium | reverse complement strand
TGGGTCCCGTGGGATGGAGCTTTAAGTAGCTGTCCTTGTGGTAGGTCTCCTGGAAGAGGATATAGGTACCGATGCCCGCTTCCTTAAGCTTCCTGTAGTTCTCCACGGTCGTTGCCGCGATGTTTACGTTCACGCGCCTGATATCGCCGTTTTTATGATGCACGCTGGAGAGGGTCTTAATGCAGTCAAGGATGTATTCGATCGGGTTATTAACCGGATCCTCACCCGCCTCGATCGCCAGGCGCTTATGTCCCATATCCTGCAGCGCGATGACCTCTGCCTTTACCTCTTCCTGTGTCAGCTTCTTTCTCGCGATATGCTTGTTCTTCAGGTGGTAGGGACAATAAAGACATCCGTTCACGCAGTAGTTTGACAGATACAGGGGCGCAAAGAGCACGATCCTGTTGCCGTAGAATGCAAGCTTGATCTCCTCCGCGATCTCATACATCCTCTGTATCTTCTCGGGTATCTCGCAGGCTAAGAGCACCGAAGCCTCACGGTGGGTCAGTCCCGCGCAGGTGCAGCCGTTCCCGTCCTTTACGGGTCTGGCCTTTTCGAGTATCTGGTCGATCAGCTCGACATTGTTCTTATTTTCCTCCGCGTACGAGAGTGTCGCGCGGATCTCCTCATCGTTGATGAATTCCTCCGCTTTTAATGATCTCGGATCATATATAGCCATAGTGTTTTATCTCTCCTTTTTCATGGTTGTATGTTTATGTAAATTAACAGCCCGTCTGCCCATCTCACAGGCTCCGGGCCTTCAGGCTTGCCGGCGAATCGCCGCGGTCCACGGCCAGCGTACATCCGACCGCTTTCATCCTGGCTTCTAAGCAGCCTCTGCACTGCGCGGATTCCTCACCCGTGCAGATCTTGTTGTCGTACAGTTCGTATTTTTTCCTGACGCCCACGGGCGAAAGGTTCGGCATGACCACATTAGCGCCCGCAAGTATCCCCTTCTCGCGTCCCTGCGGATGTATCGTGCCGAGCGCCGTCGTGGCCGGGAGCAGTACCTCGGGCAAAGTAAGGCGCAGTACCGACAGCAGGAAGAGCGTCAGTTCGAGGGTACCGGCCGTCTCATCCTTAAACGGCGTGTTCCTGTGCGGGATAAAAGGTCCGATGCCGCACATGTCGGGCTTAAACTCTTTTATAAATGTCAGGTCCTTTGCGAGCGTCGCCGAAGTCTGTCCGGGCGAGCCGACCATAAAGCCGCAGCCGACCTGGTAGCCGATCTCCTTCAGATCCTTTAGGCAGCGCATCCTGTTGTCAAAGGACATCTCCGCGGGATGCAGCATCGCGTAATGCTCCGGATCTGCGGTCTCGTGGCGCAGCAGATACCTGTCCGCTCCCGCGTCGTGCAGTGCCTTATAGCTTTCATGGCTTCTCTCGCCCATCGAGAGCGTCACGGCGCAGTCGGGATGTTTTTTCTTAAGTTCTGAAACTATATCGCAGAGCACCTCATCGGTAAAGAAAGCGTCTTCGCCGCCCTGCAGCACAAAGGTCCTGAATCCCAGCCCATAGCCCTCGTCCGCGCAGGAAAGTATCTCTTCCTTACTCAGGCGGTAGCGCTCTGCCTGCCTGTTGTCCCTGCGGATCCCGCAGTAGAGGCAGTTGTTTTTGCAGATGCTGCTTATCTCTATCAGTCCGCGCGTGTAGATGGAATTTCCGAACACGGCCTTTCTCTTTTCGGATGCGAGCGATGCGAGCAGCTCAGCCGCTCCCTCATCCCTGCCGTCGATCAGCTCTGCGTATTCGGCTTCCGAAAGCCCGTGCTCACGGTCTAGTTTTTCTATCAGTTCGCGTTCAGTCATGCACCGCCGTCCTTTCCTGTCAGCCGCTCATGCAGCGCGGGGAACAGGCGCAGGCTGCGCTCGAGTGTCCCGGTCATGAAAGCGATAGCGATACCGTAGTTGGTAAACGGCACTCCCTGTTTTACGGCCTCGTCCATGCGGGCAAGCACCGCGTTCTCGGTCAGCATGCAGCCTCCGCAGTGTATCACGAGACGATATGGCGATAGATCCTCGGGGAACTCATTACCGGAGCTCGTCTCGATAGAGAGCTCCTTACCCGTGTAGGCCCTAAGCCACCCTGGGATCTTTACCGTGCCGATGTCGTTGCACTGTCTGTGATGTGAGCAGCCCTCAGCCATCAGTATCCTGTCGCCGTCCTTTAAATCACCGACTGCGCTGATACCGCCTACCGCGGTCTCTAAGAAACCCTTGTATCTGGCCATCAGGATGGAGAATGACGTCAGCGGGATGTCATCGGGAACCGTCTCAGCGACCTTTTTGAAGGCCTGGCTGTCGGTGATCACCATGGCTGGCTCGATCCCGGGCTTCTTAAGAAGTTCAGCCAGTTCCGTATCGCGACAGACTACGGGGATCGCGCCGTGATCCATCAGGTCGCGTATCGTCTGCTGCTGGCGGAGTATCAGTCTCCCTTTGGGCGCCGACTCATCGATCGGACAGACGAGTATGCACAGGTCCCCGGGGGATACCAGGTCACCGACCAGTTTCTTCTCTTCTTTTTCGGGGATCAGCCTTGCGAGCCTCTCCTTTAATGCTCCTATGCCCTCTCCGGTGAGCGTGCTGACCTTTGCCGCGCCTTCCGGTGCGGGCAGTGCCGTACCCATATCGACTTTGTTCCATACGGTGAGAGACGGTATCTTCCTCTCACCGATGAGCGCCATCAGCTCCCGGTCGGTATCTGAAAGCCCCACGCACGCGTCGGCGACCAGCACCCCGATGTCGCAGGTCTTCAGTATCTCACGGGTCTTCTTGACACGCTCGCTCCCGAGCTTTCCTTCATCGTCAAAGCCGGGCGTGTCGATGATCATCACGGGGCCGAGGGGCAGCAGCTCCATGGCCTTTTTTACGGGATCCGTGGTCGTGCCCTTAACATCCGATACCACGGCCAGCTCCTGACCCGTGATCGCGTTTACGAGGCTCGATTTCCCGGCATTCCTCACGCCGAAAAAACCAATATGCGTCCGCTCGCCGGACGGTGTTTCGTTTAAACTCATGCTTCCTCCTTTTTCGGGGTATCTTGCGGGAAAAACCCGCTCGATGAACAATAAAAAGACCGCTGTCCCTGTGACAAGGGTACAGCGGTCCTGTGGTATTCAGGTCTGCGATGCATCTTGTCTTTCACCTCAAGGTCAGTTTCGGTGTCAGGGGATGTGGGACAGTATTAAGTTTTGCGGTCATTATCAGACCTTAGAGTATGTGGCCTTGGCCGTGATGCCGTTTATGCGGCCCAGTGCGCCGGTCAGCGAATTGATCTCATCGTTCGGGGCGTCGATCGCTATGCAGATGATGTTGATGCCCTTTTCCCTGTAGGGAATGCCCATGCGTCCGATGATATACCTGCCGAAACGGTGAAGCAGCTCGTTAAGCTCACCCACGGCATCCTCATTCTCGACAATGATGCTGAGAACTGCTACGCGGCTATCCATTCCAAATACCTCCTATGTCGGTCTGTCTGCCTATCATACACTATTTCCCGAAAGAATTCAACAGGCGTTGTACACGCGCGATCTCCTCGGGGATATAGAGGTGCCTTGTACAGTCCTTCATGCAGACGCGGTCGGTGCAGGCACAGCAGTGTTCGTATGTGTTTTCGAGGTCCATCTTCAGTTTGTTTATCGCCCAGTATTCCTTTCCGAGACAAAAATAATTGAACTGGCGCAGCGTGGTATGTATCTCGTGACCGTAGGGACAAGCGCATCTCTCGCACCGGTCGCAGCCGATAGGCTCGAAGTCGCCCCTTAATCGGTCCAGTACCTCTTCGAACGAAAAATGCAGCACGGGATACTCCCTGCCGAATGCCTCTTCCTCCTGCTCAAAGGTCCCGATCCCGAGCAATGCGCTCGAAAACGGGTATTCGAGTACCCCTCCGATCAGCTCCGCCGGAGAGAAAGGCCCTATCAGCAGGCCTGCCGCGTATACCTTGTTCAGGATAAAGCCCTTGCCGCGGAACGCCTCTTCGGCGCGTATCCTGTCGAGCATGCCGCGCTCGAGGATATTGCCGCTGCCCTGCAGCACATCGACGCGCTCATCGAGCGCCGCCCGGTACAGCACATTGTAATAATGCGACGCGATGCCCGTAAAGCCTATCTTTCCTTCCCTTTTAAGGTCATACAGCGCATCTAAGGCGCCGCCTTTTGCGAACACCTCATCGACATTGCTCTCATCCACCTGATGCACAAAATATATGTCGGGTGCGGTGCCCAGGTGTTCGGCCGAGCGCAGCACCTCCCTGTATATCTGCGCGCCGTCGTAGAATCTGGCTTTGTCCGATATGACGAGCCTTCCGCGGTCAACGGTTTTTATGAACTCGCCGAGCTTTATCTCCGCGTCACCGTACTCCTCAAGGATTGCGGTGTCGAAGAAATTGCAGCCGTGGTCAAAAGCCTGTTTCATTATGGCGACGGCGGTCTGTGTATCGGGGCTGAAATACTCGGGCAGTACCGGCACCCGGCCGCTTAGTATCGGGATCGTCCCGAAACCGAGCTCCGATATCTTAAGCCCCGTTTTTCCCAGTTCTCTGTATCTCATAGTTTACGTCCTGTGGATCGATAAACGATCGCAGTATGCGAACACGCGGTCCGGAAGCTCGAGCCCTGCGGGTATGTATGCTTCCTCAAGGTTCTCGCAGAAAGCGAACGCTTCGTCCTCTATAATCTTTACCGAAGGAGGGATAACTATTCTTTTTAAGGCTTTGCACCTGAAGAACGCCCTCGAAGGGATACTCTCCAGCCTGTCTGAGATATGTATCTCCTTCAGGCTCACGCAGTGCTCGAAACACCTGGTGCCAAGCTGTGTGAGCGCATCCGACAGATCGATCTCCTCGAGCGACTGGCAGCCCGAAAACGCCTGCGCCCCGATTCTTTCTACCGCTCCTGCGCCTGTCACGCTGCGCAGCCATTTACTGTTCTCAAAGGCGGACCTGCCGATGCCCGCGGTATCACTTGAGAGCACGATCGTCTCGAGCAGGTGGCAGTCCTTATACACCGCATCGCCTATCGATATGATGCCCTCCGGGAATCTTAAGTCCGTGATATTGCCGGTGCTCTCAACGAGATTCCCCTCATCGTCGAGCTTAAAGCAGTTGATGCATTCCGAGAATATCCTCTGTATGAGCTCGGGATAAGCCTTATCTTTGAGATCCGTTACCCTCTCCAGCTCATAAGTATTGCCGTCCCAGTCGGTTATCTTCTTAAGGTTCAGGCAGTTGCGGAATGCGAGGTTCTCGATCCCAATCCGCTCCGAAGGTATCTTAAGCGAGGTGATAGCGGTATTGCCCGCAAAGCACCAGCTCGCAACACGTCTCACCTCCACCGGGAGTTCAACATCTCCGTTGCAGTTCGCGCCGTCTATCAGGACACCGTTTATGATGACCATGTCAGAAGCGGCCCTCTGCGCGGCGAGCCACCCGGTCTGCGAAAAAGCGTGGCTGCCGAATGTCCGCACGGACCCGGGGATCTCTATCTCTTTTAAGCGCGCATGGTCGCGGAAGACATCCTGCCCTATCTCTTCTGGATCAGCGGGGATCGTTACCCTTGACGCATCCCTGCTATATCCTGCCAGCTGTTTTCCCTCGCGTATGTCAAAACAGGACCAGACAGACGCGATCACCTCGCGCACGCGGGGCGGGAAAGGGTTATCTACACGGTTCAGGCTGTCAGAAAAACGCGAGAATTCATAGCTCTCTCCGTTCCATACGACCGAACGGATCTGGGTGGAGCCGGTAAACGCACCGCTCCCAAGCACCGTATCTTCTGAAAGTTCCACCGCGCCTAAAGACGCGCAGTCCGCAAATGCGTGATATCCGCACTCCACAGCGTCCAGCTTAATGCTCCTTAAGGCATCACAGCGCTCGAAAGCCCGCTCTCCGATCTGCCTTATCCCGGAGAAATCAAACGAATCGAGACGCACGCATTCGTCAAAGCAACCGGGCCCCATGCAGGTAACGCTCTTTGCCTCAAAGCGGCTCAGCATGTAGCAGCCGGCAAAGCTCTGCGCAGGCAGTACCGAAACGCCCGAGAGGATTACTTCTTCGAGCTGCCTGCTGTAGGCGAAGCAGGCTTTCCCGATCTCTTTCACGTTCATCCTGACTTTTTTCAGCTTCGGGCAGGCAGAGAACGCGTTCTGTCCCACCGCACATCCGGGCGCGTCTATGATGACCTCCTCGAGGTCCGGGCAGGCGGAAAATGCGTATTTCCCGATACTCTTTATGTCTTTTAGCTCCAGCACCGCAATACCCGGCTTTCCGGCACATGCATACGGAGCCGCATATTCTCCGGCGTCCTTTCCATCCTCGAAACCGCAGGCTGGATCCGCCTCCGCATTTTTGCAGGGCCGAGCCGGCTGGTCGAAATTCTTAGCCAGGTAAAAAGCGTACGGATCGATATCCGAGTGTGCGGG
>JAGCSS010000187.1 GCA_017964055.1 Lachnospiraceae bacterium | reverse complement strand
CCGAAGCGCTCAAGTGCATCGTTGTAACTGATGCGTGTAAAGGGTGCACGTGAAGCGCGGTTGTAGGTTCCGAACTTTTCAAATACGGGAGGAAGAACGTCCTCAAGTACCGCGAATACATCCTCCTGCGAAGCGAATGCCATCTCCATGTCGAGCTGGTAAAACTCTCCGGGTGAACGGTCTGCTCTCGCATCCTCATCACGGAAGCAGGGAGCGATCTGGAAATAGCGGTCAAAGCCTGAGGTCATCAGCAGCTGCTTGAACTGCTGGGGTGCCTGGGGCAGCGCATAGAAGCATCCGGGGTAATTACGCGAAGGAACCAGATAGTCTCTGGCGCCCTCGGGTGAGGATGCCGTAAGTATAGGTGTCGTGATCTCAAGGAAACCGTGGTCGTTCATGCTCCTGCGCAGCTCTGATACGATCTGCGAACGCAGAACGATCTTGGACTTGACCTCGGGATTGCGCAGATCGAGGTAACGGTACTTAAGTCTGGTATTCTCATCTGCCTCTTTCGAGCGGTTGATCTCGAAGGGAAGCTCGTTGTAAATGCATTTGCCGAGTACGTTGATCTGCTCGGGAACAACCTCGATCTCGCCTGTGGGCAGGTTCGGGTTCTTGCTCGAACGCTCACGAACGGTGCCTGTCACCTGGATCGTGGACTCGCAGTTGAGCGCGTCGACGATCGCCATCATCTCCTCGGTCTCGATAACGATCTGAGTGGTTCCGTAAAAGTCGCGAAGAACAAGGAATCCCAGATTCTTGCTGACCTTACGCATGTTCTCGTACCAGCCTGCGAGCGTAACCTTCTCGCCGATATTGGCAGGTCTGAGTTCATTACAGTTATGTGTTCTGGACTGTGTCATCTCTTCCTCCTGAATATTATGAGGTCATCGGGCAGGATTTGACTGCTCTCACTCTTAATGGAAAGCAGGGGGCAATTACTCCCCCTGCCGTAATCTGCGTAGATTTTAGCACTCACGCATATTCATGTCAACAGCCTTCGGCGCCGATCAAGGGTTGCCGACCACTACGATGAACGGTGAGCTGCCCTGAATGCTCGGAGCCAGCCATACGCCCTTTTTCAGCGTGGCTTTGTTGCCGACTGCGTTGTACATGTACTCTTCCGAACCTCCGAGTCCGCCGTTCACCGACTCCCAGTCGACTTTATCGACGTATCTGGCGTATCCGGTGCCCGAAACCTTTGAATCATACAGGCTGCCGGCAGCGCTGATCTTAGTCATCGTTGCGTCAAATTTATAGCTGCCTTTTCCGTCCGCAGCAAGCTTTATCCAGCACCCGTTGTAGAACAGACTGCCCGATGTGAAAATGTCGACCGAATCGCCGCTCACATAATAAACCGGTATGCCCATCTTGTCGGTATTGAAGATGTATCCCTCAAATCCGTCCTTATCGTAGGGTATCCAGCCATAGATCGGCTCTCTGTCACCCGTATAATACCAATCGGGATAATCGCTCGGAGCGGCTCCTTCAATCTCCTCTTCCTCAAAGCTCTCGTAACCGGTGATGCCCCAGTATTTGCCGATATATGCCGCGCTGTCGGTCTTGGTCACATTCGGTATCGTGGCCTTGCCTTCAAGCTGTCCGCCCGAAATGGTATAAACGACCTCGGAAGCCGCCGTATCTCCGGTACCTGTATTGTCACCGTCGCCGGGCTTTCCGGTATCGATCACTACGGGGCCGTCCGCGCCCTTAAACTCGGTAACATCGATGCCGGTAAACTTAAACGCGCTGATATCAGCGGTCTTTTTCGAAGATGTCTTGCCCTTTGCGGAGGACTGGACCTTCATGCCCTCACCGGCCTGCAGCTTAACCTTCTGAGTCTTGCCTTTTTTGTCTGTGTAGGTTACTTCCGCGGTTCCTTCAAGAACATAATTGACCGTCGTAACTTTCTTGGTCTTTTTGTCGATCGTGCTCTTGACCGCTACAACCGTGCCTCTGATCGCCATACTCGTATTCGGCGTAACGATGTTGAGGCTCTCGCCTTCTCCGAGATGCTTCTGGACCTCTGCTATCATCTCGCCCTTTACGAGGACAACCTTCGATCTGCTGAACCATCCCTTTGAAACAACGGCCTCCGTCCCCGATGCCATGTAAACGAACTCTTCGTCGTCCATGCACAGACGCATGAGACCCTTTGAAGCGACGGTCAGATAATCGTCGTTCTTGAGCTTCATATCCTTTGCCGCCGTCAGGGTTTTGGCCTTTTTCTGGGACTTATCGCTGCGTGAAACGGTATTTTTGTCACCCTTGCACTCATAGATCGTTATGTCCTTAAACGAGCCTGTCGAAGAAAGCGTATCGCCGTATGCCTCGGGGCCTTCCGCCTCCGCATTGACTACGACGGTGCACTCGTAGGACTTGCTGCCGAGAGTCGCGGTGATCGTAGTCACGCCCTCTTTGACGCCGGTTATCACGCCCTGATACTTCTTGCTCCCGGCTTTGACCGTCGCAACGGCCTTATTGGCGGTCGTCCAGGTGAAATCCTTTTTCGAGCCGCTGACCGAGATCGTATAGCTCTGCCCGGGTGCGATGACAAGCTTCTTGGTGTTGAGCTTGACCGCCGCCTCGACCTCAACCGTGCCGATGATGCCCGGTACATACGAAACCTCGGGCACGCAGAGTATAAATGCGAGAATAAGGGCGATCAACGCTCCCGCCTTCGCAGTTATGCTCCTGCCGAAAAACTGTGTGCTTCGCTGCTTATATTCCATATCTTTGCGCCTCCTCGCGCGTGTCAATATTGCCTCGAAAGCCGTGACTCACAGTCGGCTTTCGTAATCTCTCCGTTGTTGCAGAGTGTCATGAGCTCTACATCCCTGTCCCTGAGCTTATAGCCGAGGATCAGGATCGGAAGGGCCACGAGCGGTCCGATCGCGGAAACGATCGTAAATACGAACCAGCAGGCCGATTTGCCGATCATATCGACCTCATGTCCGATCAGCTCGCCGTTTACGATGATATCGGTCGCATTCTTTGCCACAAAGCCCATAGCTGCCAGGATCGCCATACACATCGAATTGTTGATGCTGCCCGAAAGTTTGGTAACAAAGGTCTGTATCGCGAAGCAGATGCCCTCCTGGCGGACACCGTTCTTATACTGGCCGTACTCGACGCAGTCGGGGGTGAACAGGTAGGCAATGACTCCTACTCCGATCAGTCCGACGCCCCTGATCGCCATGATCACATCGAGCAGTATCTCGTTCGAATAGCCCACAAAGAACTGCAGCAGCGATGCCGCCGCAAAAATGATCACGGTAGCGAGATATATGAAAAACTTGTCGAACTTTTTGCAGAGCGCCGGGATAAAGAAGCTCAGGACTACCGCGGGCAGCATGGCCATCGCGAGCAGGATGGTCCCCTTATCGGTATTGCCCAGAACATATTCCGCAAATATCGGAACGATGATCTGTACCGAATTCGCTACGCTCACAAACAAAAACGATATATAAAAGATGAGCAGATACTTATTCTTGACCAGTGCCCCGGCCAGATCCTTAAAATGTATCGAAGGACCGCGGTCAACCTTGGTGCGCTCCTTGCCGAGGATCAGTATCGGGAACATGCACAGCATCGACAGTCCGGAGCAGATCAGCGCGGTGGTCCTCCAGCCGACATTGCCGTAGAGGGCTTCGATACCGAGTGTGCCGACTATGGCTCCCACAGTCGCGAAAACACGCCCGACCGAAAGGATCGACGTACGTTCCGAGATATATTCGCTCATCGCCGTGGAAAGCGCGAAAATAGGCGTGTCACACATCGTATACGCAACCGACCAGAGCGAGTATGCTACGATGACCCATGCGGCCATCTTGCCCTGCGACATGCCCTGCGGCATAAAGAACAGCAGCAGCGTGGTCGCGGGAATGAATATCCAGCTGATCTTGAGCCAGGGCAGGAACTTTCCGCCCTTAAGGTTAGCCTTGTCGACGATGATGCCGAAAACTATATCGTTGATGATATCCCATATCTGCGGCGCAAGGCAGACTACCGCCGCCACCGCTTCGCTCATTCCCATGTTCAGAAGGAAAGTCGAAACATATGTGGCTATGATCACATAGAATATGTTCTGTCCGAAAAAATACGCGCTGTAAGCGGCCCGTTCGAGACGGGTCGTCTGATGTTTTGCTTCGCCCATTTTGCTATGCCCCCTCAATTATGTTGCCTTCTTAATATTTTACGTCAAAAACGCTCTTTTTTCAAGCATTTACGCGGATTGACAACCGTCGGGTTATAATATAAAGTATTCATTGAAATTTTTTATCGAAGGGATAAAGAGAATATCATGCGAAAAAACAGCATAAAGACTCTGGCGCTGCTGATCCTCGCGGCGGCTTTTTTTCTGATAACGCCCGCGGCACGCGCTTCGGCAGCCGAGTTTAACAACGAAACACACTATCTTAAGATAAGCGTTGACGACGATGTCCTCATAATGACGCAGGATACCGCGCAGTATGACGAGATATGGCAGAAGGCCGGCATCGCCGATCCGTCGACGACACTCAAGTCCTTTAAGGACATGGGCGTTGTGGCTTCGTTTTACGAGCTTTCGAGCAAGCTTACGGTCAACCTGATCGCCAACCGCACCTCGAGCACCGCGGATGTTTTTTCCTTTGCAGGCATGAGCGACAGCGACATCCTCGATTACATGAACAACGCGATGTCGTCAGCCTCGTCCCAGAGCACCGCGCTCCCGCCCGAGTTCAGCGTGAGCCGTGACCTGAACGGGCTTCCGTTCGTCAGGATCTTTATAGACGCACGCTCTACCGAGAATCCCTGCTCCGAGGTCATCTACGGCACGATAATCAACGGCGAGATGCTCCAGTTCGACACTTTCACCGAAGGAAAAGGGGACGGCGACGAGAGCTTCCTGCGCAAGATCGTTTCCGGCGTCTCATTCTCAAAGGTCCTCACCCCCGAGGAATACGAGGAGCTGGTACGCGTGGCAAGGCTCAAGCTCATCGTCATCATAATCGTATTTGTTGTCCTCATCGCTCTCGTGATCTTCCTGTTCGTTTTCCTCGGAAAGAGGCGTGACAAAAAGGCAAAGCAGGTTTCCGACGCAATGACGGCTTTCCGTGAGAGGATGGCTGCCGGAGAGGTAGACATGAGCGCTCCTCCGACCTACACGATCACCACGAGCTACGACGAAGCGCTCTTCGAGCGTCTCGGCATGTTCAGGGCATGGATCTGTCCCGAGCCCACCTTCGTCATACTGGTCGGCATACTGGCCGTTGTAACGATATCCAAACTTCTGCAGGCGCAGCTCCTGCATGTGATCGTTCTCGGCATCTTCATCGTGGTACTGCTCTACATGCACTACTCCGCCGCCGACAAGGCAAAGGATGCCCTGAAAAAGCGCTATGACGTTAAATCCGGTCCCAAGCCGACCTTCAGATTCTACGATGAGTTCTTCAAGGTCACCGGCCTTCCGAGCGCGAGCGAGTACATCTACGGCCAGGTTACCGCAGTCCGCACCTGGAGCGACACGCTCTATATATTCCTCGGCGATTCCCAGATAATGCCGATCAGGCTTTCGGACCTGACCGACTGCACCGCAGCCGACCTGAAAAACCTCATTAAATCGCGTAAGTAAAACAATATCCCCGCAGACACGTTCGGTGCTCTCACACCGGTCCCTGCGGGGATGTTTTTATTTCTTTTTGCCCTTCTTTACAGGCTTTCTGTTCTTTTTAACGTAGAAGCAGATCGCGATAGCGGCAGCCGCAGCAAGGATCACGCCTACGATGATCTGAGCCTTTGCCGAAGTTCCGGTGCCGTGTTCGCTCTCGCCCTCGGCGATGCGCGCCTGATCGGCCGTTCCCGCGTTCGCTGCGGGATCCGCGGCAGTGCCCGTTCCGTCATCGAACGAAATATCCTGCGATTCGTACTCGGCCTTTGAGCTCTCCGAATACTCAACGTAAACGGCGTCGCCGTATTTGTCCTCTATCTTCTTTTTGTACTCCTCATAGTACTGATATCTGACCGTAACGACAACCCTTTTTTCGAGGCCGCTCTCTCCGAATCCGGTGAGCTCTCCGTTGATCACGGTTCCTCCGACTCCTATGCCCGTCACGGCAAATACCGCATCGGGATCGTTGTCGTTCATGTATTCCGCGATCAGCTCGTCGTATATCTTATACAGCTCTTCGTCACTGTACTTCGGCGTGAAGTCCTCGTCCGCCCGCACTCCCGCTGCCGGAAGCAGCGCCATTATCACGGCCGCGAGCAGGGCCGTTACGATCATCCTGATATTGCTGTTGCTTTTCATTTTATCTCTCCCTTGGTGTCTCTCCTTGATTTGCTGCGGACAAGTATACACTATCCGTTTTTAAAAAGCAAATCGGGCAGGACCCTGAGGATCCTGCCCGGAAATATCACGTGAAAGCTTTAGAAAAGGCTGGGTGCTGCGGCATTCTCGTAGAAGATATTGATGTAGTCGTGAAGGAATCTGACCCTATCATATGACTTCTTGTCGGAATCGAAGCGGAACTTCTCGCCGTTCTTTGTGGATAAGATAACCCAGTTGCCGTTCATCTTAACGATGTACATCGTGATCTTGTCGGTCTTGTTGATCTCATCGCCGCCGTTCTTTAAGATGTACTGGCCTCTAACCTTGTAGCCGGCTGTGATCTTGATCTTCTTGAAGCTCTTGAGATACTTGATGTAGTCCTTGAGCACCTTCTTGAGATCGCTCTCGCTTACATCGAGCATATCAGCAAGGTCCTCGGCCTTATCGTCGATCTCGTCCTCGATCTCGTCGATCATG
>JAGCSS010000186.1 GCA_017964055.1 Lachnospiraceae bacterium | reverse complement strand
TAAGATCTCCGCTTAAGAGCTCTTCCTTATTCTCATCGTTAAAGTACAGTCCGTAGACCTCCCTCGCGAGCTTGGCCGCGTTTGCCGAAGCGTATCCGTTGGGGATAACGACTGTCACGCTGACCTCAGGACTTGAGTACGGCGCGAACGAAATGAACAGACCGTGGCTCGGGTGGGTCAGGGATACCTGAGCGGTACCGGTTTTGCCGGCCACCTTGAACCCGAGATCTCCGTAAAGCGTGTTCAGGCTGTTCGCCGAGGTATTTACCACGTCGTACATACCCTTCTGGACCGCATTCCACTGAGTGTTGCTGTAGAGGTCGATCCGGTTGAAGACCGTAGCCTGATGGTCTGTCTCCTCGCCCGAATCCTTATTGACCGTCTTGTCGACGATCGTGAGGTTGTATACCGTGCCCTTATTGGCTACAGCGGTCACATATCGCGAAATCTGGATCGGCGCGAAGTTGTGATAATATCCGATCGATGTACGAACGGCATCCGTACTCGAGATCGCCGGTGTGGATTCGGGAACCTCAACTCCCGAGCGGTCGGCCAGACCGAACAACGCGGCATATTTCTGTATCTTCGAGATACCGAGCGAGTCGCTGTACTCTCCCTTCGCGTCGAGGGACATCTGATAACCCACCTGATAGAAGAAATAGTTACAGCTGTGCTGAATGGCCTGTGTGAGGTTTATCCAGCCGTGATTGCCGGGGTACTTCCAGCATTTGGGCGAAGGATCGACAAGCTCGAACAGACCCTCGTCCTTAATCTTCGTCTGTGTTGTGATAACGCCCTCCGCCATGCCTGCCAGAGCCATCAGAGGCTTAAATGTGGAACCTGTGGCCGTCTGCTGCTGTGTCGGACGGTTGAGAAGCGGTGTGGCGCTGTTGGCCAGGAGCTTGCTGTAATATTTCCAGTCGATCTTATTCGCGAGCATGTTGTTGTCATAGCTCGGATAAGTGACCATCGCCAGCACGTCGCCCGTATTGACATCGGTTATGACTATCGAACCGCTGCAGGGCTCGAGCGCCAGCATGCCGGGCGTGATCTCGAGGTTCGTGAGCTTTTCCTTGATAAAGTAATAAGGTCCTATCCTGCCGTTCTTAAGTCTCTTGTAATCGTTCTCGTTATATTCGAGAACTCCCTGATCGTACAGCAGCAGGCACATATCCTTGCCCGAGATCTTATAGTTGAAGATCAGCACTCTGTAGATCATTTTTTCGAATACCGTGTTATTATACAGTTTTTCGAAAATATATGCCAGCAGCTTATCGTAAACTTCGTTATTTGTGTTGTAGTCGCTGCCTATACCGAGCTTCGCGAGATCGATCCACTGCATGTCGATCGCGTACTGCAGGAACTCGCTCAGAGATATCTTGTCCTCTGTGTATTTGACGTAGGTCGAGTCCTTCTGATCGATCAGTTCCTTTTGGAGAACCTGATCGGACCTCAGCATCGAATAGATGTAATCGATGTAGCCTTCGTATTCGTCCGTCAGCTTGTTGTTGACAACGGGACTGCTGTAAGAAAGTATCTCACGCAGTTTGCCGAGGACCTGCGCCTCTTTGGTCAGGTAGGTATTGTATATCTTTTTTTCGAGCTCGGTCGCGTCATCCTCGCGGAAATGGCTGATATCGAGCACGCTGTTGGCTATGAACGCGTTATATACCTCGTAGATCGGGATCGTGATCTTGCTCGCCGAATCTCCCTTGCCGCCGTAGCTGGTCGAATTAACGATCTTTGAGATAAGGATCGCCGCGATATTGTTCTCGAGGATATGGTAGCAGGCGATCTGCAGCTCACGGTCTATCGTGAGATATATATCGTCTCCGGCGACCGGAGAGGATTTAACCGTTGAGGAAATGATCTTTCCCGTGGAGCTGACCTCGAGTTCAGCAACGCCGCTCTGTCCGCGCAGCAGCGTATCCATCTCTTTTTCTATGCCTGTCTTGCCTATAACGGTCGAGGTATTGTACATATCCTCTTCAAGTCCGGCATTGAGCGCGTCAGCCTCTTCTTCGGTAGCCTTGCCCGTATATCCGAGGATATGGGCAAAGAACAGACTGTCGTTATAAACCCTCGAAGTAACCTGACGTATCTCCACGCCCTTCAGTTCCGCCGAATTCTCTTCGATCGCGGCAATGGTCAGGGTATCGATATCGGAGCAGACCGTAAACTGCGAATACTGCGGATAAAGCGTTAAAAGCGCATACCTTACCGTCATGATCTTAAGAGCCAGATCCAACGGATAATCATCAGAGATACCGAACATCGAAGAAGTCTTGTCGCCGTGTTTGAGGAAATTGAAAACGTCCTCCGCAGATGCATTGATCTGCTCTTCGGTCAGCTTGTTTACGCTGGGCAGACAGTAAGCGTTCTTCTTAAATCTTAAAAGCGAATTTCCCGATAGATTAAAGGCCAATTCACCGTTATCATCGATCTCTATCGCGAAATCCAGCTCGAGCTCGTAGCCGTTGCGCTCGATGATATCGATCAGCTTCGCGATCATCGCGTTGCGCTCCGCGTTGCTGCTGTAATTCGCGCTGTTGCTCATAACAATGTTGTAGCTCAGGACATTATATGCCAGCAAATTGCCGTTGCGGTCGTAGATATTGCCTCTGACACTGTCTGTGTATCTGAGGCGGTACGAACGGTATGCCGCATCGTTAGCCGATGTGCCTTCCTCCGTATCGACCGCAAGTATCTGCAGCGAATACATCCTGCCGACCAAGATCGAAAACAGTACGATGATCAGGATCGACAGATATACAAGCCTGGAGCTGAACAGCTCTTTGAGTTTGTTTAAAAATACATCAAACATCAGTCTCGGTCAAACCTCTTAAAGAAAATGTTGCAGGAATTGAGGAACTTATACAGCAGTATCGCGATAAGCACCGTATAAATGACCCTCGGGAACATGAACCTGACCATGTAGAACCCGACGTTCAGCTTGCCCGAGAGCAGGTAGAAGAACAGGTAATACATCAGGTTGTAAAACAGCTCGGAAACTCCCACAAGTATAAGCGGTATTGTATAATCGTTCTCATCATAGAAACGATGAGAAAAACCGGCGAGATTGCCTATCAGCATGTACATCAGGGCAAACAGTCCCATAAAGCTGCTGTAGGTGCAGTCGATGGTCAGACCGCAAATTATTCCGGTCAGCATCGCCGGTATCCTGCCGCGCATAAAGGCCACGGCAACCACAAGTATGAGCAGAAGGTTCGGGACCACCCCCGCCAGCGCGATAGATGAAAACACGCTCGTCTGGAGGACATAAAGGATCACGGCTTCTGCTATAACTGCCAGAATTCTAATTATCACTTGACACTACCCCGTCCAGATCCTCAAGCTGTTCCTTCAGCTCGGTTATTACAAGTACGGCCTCAATATGCCTGAAATCAACAACTGGCGTCAGATACGCCTCCTTTGACATCGTGGAGGAATCTGTGCGGATGTTGCTGACGTATCCGATCAGGATGCCCGGAAGGTACTTATCGCTGATGTACGATGTAACGATCTCGTAATTATCGTATATCTCAGCGTTAAGATCGATCATCCTGACATTGATATATCCCTCGTCAAGGAGCTCAAGATTGCCGGAAACGATGCACGTGTCCGAGGTGGTCAGGAACATGCCGCTGACACTGCTCGCATCGTCGATTATCGATCTGACTCTCGACCAGTTCTTTCCGACTTCGGTGATGATGCCGACGAGTCCGTTGCCCGATATAACGTTCATATCGGGAAGGATGCCGTCTTCACTGCCCTTGTCGATGATAAATTCGTTACAGTAACTGTTGGGCTCACGGTTGATGACCGTGGCCGCAACCTTATCAAAATCCTGATACTGCTGATCGAGCTCGTAGAGCTCCCTGTACCAGTTCAGCTCATATTTCTCCTGCGTCAGGACGCTGTTCTGTGCTTTCAGTTCATCGATCTGGTCTTTAAGGCTGTCGTTCTCCTCGATCAGCTTTTTGATGTCGGAAAACATCCTGAACCTGTTCGCGATCGAGCTTCCGACGGTGTTGATGCCCTTTTGCATGGGTGTCACGAAATTCCCAAAGGCTGTTTTTACCGGGGCGAACTTCTCCTTGTACCTGTATGACGCAAAAATGGTCACTGCGCAGGCGATAAAGAGCAGGATAAATATGTATTTGGGATTAAACTCTATTTTCTTACGGTTTCTGCGTCTTGCACTGCGGCTCATTTCTAAAAATCCTTAATCAGTCTTTGTAAGTTGCCTGCTTGAGTACATACGCAAGCGAATCGTACGCGGAATTCTCGATGATCTTGCCGAGACCCAGCGCAACTGTATTTGCCGAATCGTTGCAGATGTTGATCTTAAGCTCGGTCTCGCTGCCGAGGAGCACATCGAGATTCCTGATCTGTGAGGAACCGCCGGTAACGTAAATGCCGGAATCGATGATATCCGAAGCTATTTCCGGAGGCGTATGCTCAAGGATGATCTTAACGGAATCAACTATGCTGCGAAGATGCTCTCCGATCGACTCGTAAACAAAAGCGGTATCGATCTCCTTCTCGGTAGGCAGTCCGTTGACCACGTCACGTCCGTGAACCTTGATCGTGGGGTTGTTGTTCTCCTCGGGAGCGATCGCGGTCGCCAGATTGATCTTGATGACCTCGGCCGTCTTATTGCCGATAACGAGATTGAACTTTTTCTTAACGCTGTTGATGATGTCGTCGTCGAACTTGTTGCCGCCGATGGGGATCAGACGGCTGAGTACGATTCCGCCGAGCGAAAGTACGGAGATCTCTGTGGTATCGGCGCCTATATCGACTACCATCACACCCGATGCCTCACATACGTTAAGGCCTGCGCCGAGAGCGTCGGCAATGGGTCTCTCCGCGATCCTTACCCTGCGGGGCTTCGCGTTCGTATTCGCAACGAGATCAACGAATGCC
>JAGCSS010000185.1 GCA_017964055.1 Lachnospiraceae bacterium | reverse complement strand
GATTATCTGACCAAGCCCGTGGATTCCGTGGAGATGAAGCGCATGATCATGAAATATCTCCCCCGCGCAAAGGTTATCAAGAGCGTACTCGGAGAGTTCAGCAGCGTGCCTGCAGAAGGCAAATAATAAGACATATGGACCCGACAAGGGGACGGTTCTTCTGTCTGCTTTAGTTCGCAGACAGAATGAACCGTCCCCTTGTCTTGCTGCAAAATATATCTTATTTCTTCTCTGTACGTCTCTTCAGCTGGCTGAGCTTAAGATTGGTATTGTAGAAGTCCTTGGTCGAGCATCCCGCACGTCCGCCGCCGGCGCAGGCACATGCACACGCGCATGCGCAGGAATGGGCACAGGCACACGAGCTGTGCGCGCAGGAACTGTGAACGCATGAGCTTCTGCTGCGTGAAGGGGTCGAAACCACGGGAATGTGAGTTACATGCACGCGCACATAGGTGTTGGGGCTGGAGCCGTAGCGGTAGGTACCTTCGTTCTTGTATTTCTCGGGCTCCTTGATCTCCTTTTCCTCAACGACTTCTTCGCTCTCGATAAAGCTGCGTCCGCAGTATTCGCATGTCTCGGCGTTTTCGGGTCTGGGCGCGCCGCAGCCGGGACAGGTGGGATAGTACTTGATCAGCGTTCTGGTGATCTTTTTCTTGGTAGAGGTCGTGGTGTTGAAGCCCGAACCTCCGGTGTAATCATTGGCCTTTTTGACGATATTAACTATCGCAACAATGATGATGACCAGGAAGACAAAGCCTAAAAACGCTGACCCGTCATCGCTGTCGTCGTAGCTGTTGTAGCCGTAATCGTCGTTTCCGTCGCTGTAGCTGCCGTCGGATCTGACGGTCTTGCTGCTGTCAAAAGCATAGGCATCACTCGGATAAGTTACGCTGATCTCGCCGAACTTCGCGCCCGCGGAGAGGCTGCCGGTCCAGATCAGACGTCCGTTCTCCGGTGTCGCGCCGTGGCTGTAGGCGATGGACTTATCCGCGTTCCAGTCGATCACGAGCTCGTCGATAGCGATGCCGTCGAACCATCCGGGAGTGAAGTAATAAACCGTCTCGCCGTCCTTCAGGATATTCATCTCGTACATATAGTCCTGAACGAGCAGGAAATCAAAGGAAACGGTCTCGTTCTTGTAGTATTTCTTTGTGAAATACACATCCGCGTAGGAAGAGGAATAACCGACATCCATCTTGATGCGGTCGATATTGTCGCTCATCGGGTCACATGAGATATAGTGGCTGTTCGGTATGCCGATATGCACCCAGTCGAGCGGTCCGAGCTGGACATCGTCGAGCACCTTCCACTCGATGTGATAGAGCATGTTGAGCGTTGCGTCGTCGTTGACATCCACGGTGACCGTGTATTTAATGATCTCATCCGTGGCTTTTGCCGCTGCGGGCTTTGCCGGAATTATGACAAGCAGCGAAAGGAGCAGGGCAAGCAGTAAAACAGATTTCTTTTTCATGTCCCGTTACCTCCTTAAAGGGCATCTTCCGAGCATGAGCGCGGAGTAATCCCTGTGCTTCTTGCATTTTTCGCTGTTCCAGATCTCTTTCCAGGGGTCTCTCAGGAAATTGCCCAGAGGCTTGCCCGAGAGCCAGCTCTGGCAGGGCACGACGTTTCCGCCGGGCGTGATGGCCATGTTGGAAAGACAGGCTCCGCAATTGGGCGTGGAAAGCGCGTGCTCCTTAAAGAACTCCTCACCGATCCAGCCGGGAGACGTAAAGCTGATCTCCATGCCGTTGGCATAAGCGTAATCGGCCGCGGCCGCAAGGATATCACTGATCTCCTTGACGGAGAGCTGGAGCGACTCCGAAGCGTCCGTAAGAGCGTTGCCGGTCGTGATGAGACCCGAGCAGGTCACATACATAACGCCTTTGCTCTTCAGGAACTTAAGCGTCTCGACATAATCCCTGTTCAGTGTGCACAGGGGAGTGTTTACGCTGAGATTGAGGCCGGCCTTAATGGCATTTTCGATGCCTGCAACGGTCTGGTCGAAATGATCGCCGCCCACCAGCTGGTTGTGGATGTCCTTATCGCTCGAATAGAAGGTGATCTGAACGCTGTCGATCTCGTTCTCGTAGAGCTTTCTGCAGTATTCTTCGGTAAGTCTGATACCGTTGGTATTAAGTCTGGAAACAAACCATCTTGCATGGTCGATGAGTTCGAAAAGATCGTCGCGCATGGTGGGCTCGCCGCCGGTAAACGTAACCTGCGGAACGCCGATCGCGCGGAGCTTGTCGAGGATCTCTTTCCATTCTTCGGTGGAGAGCTCCTTTTCTCCGGACTGTGTCTGGCCTGCGGCATAGCAGTGTACGCAGCACTGGTTGCAGTTCCAGTGTCCCTGCTTCTCCATGGCGCTGACCATGAGGTCCATGCGGTGGGGAGCTGTCATATTGTCGGCATAGTCGCCGATGCTGATATATCCGATGTCGGTCTTTACTTCCTCACCGTAAGCCACCTGCTTCATGGTGTCCATGATGGTCGTGATGTCTTTTCTGAAGCGCTTCTTCGAGGTAAAAGGAAATACTCTCTTGACCGATTTGCAGGTACGGTCGAGGATCAGCTCCACATCGGCGTCGCTGACCTCCATTCCGTGATATTTATTGACTTCTTTGATGAATTCGTTGAGCAGTATGCTCCATGCGTACTTGACCGGGATTATATCCTGACCGTTGACTATTGCAATACTCGATGCGGGCATGCCGTTCTTTTCCTTTGGCGGGATCAGGTGAATGCGCACTACGCCCGGACCCTCAGGGTTCAGCGTCGTGTGACTGACTTCCCGGAAATTCTCCCGCATGTACTTTTTGGGTGTCATTATTCCTGTGCTTCCTTTCTTTGAAGATATAATAAGTTTAGCACGTATTCATTTTTGGAACAATCGTATAATCCGCAAATTAGGTCAGTTTATTTCATGAAACATCAGAGCATCATCCTGTATATCTTTGTGCAGTCGTCTTCGTTCAGCGTCACGAAACCGGAAATGCTGCCCTGACGGCCGTCGCCGCGGCAGAGAGCCTTTACCAGCACGGGAATGTCCTCCTCTTTGGCGCCCAGCTCTTCAAAATTCTTCGGCATGCCGATGGAAGAGAAGAATCTGCTCAGCCGTTCAATGCCTTCGAGAGCGGTAACCTCGGGATGCGCAAAGTCCATCTGACAGCCCCATACGCGGACAGCAGCCTGCGCAAAGCGCATTACATCGTGGTTCATCACATATTTGAAAACAGCCGGCATGGTGACTGCGAGTCCTGCGCCGTGAGCGCAGTCGTACAGCGCGGAGAGCTCGTGCTCGATATTGTGGCTGTTCCAGTCCTGGCTCCTTCCGACGCCGCAGGAATTGTTGTGAGCCATCATTCCGGCCCACATTATGTTCGCGCGTGCCTCATAGTTGTCGGGATCAGCTATCACACGGGGGCCTTCGTGGATCATTGTGAGCAGGAGCGCTTCGATCAGACGGTCCGTAACCTCGACATCTTTTGTATTTGTCAGGTATCTCTCATAGAGATGCGCCATGATATCGGTAATGCCCGCTGCGGTCTGGTAAGGCGGGAGAGTCTGGGTAAGAGCGGGATTGAGGATCGAGAATTTCGGACGGATCGCGTCGCCGCTCGCGCCGCGCTTGAACATGCCTTCTTCCTTTGTGATAACGCTGTCGGGACTGCCTTCGCTGCCCGCGGCCGCAATGGTAAGGACGGTTCCTATCGGCAGAGCCTTTTCGATGGGCTTTCCGCTGTAGAAATCCCAGAAATCACCGTCATATAGCGTACCTGCCGCTATGGCCTTTGATGAGTCTATGGTACTTCCGCCGCCTACGGCAAGGATAAAATCGATGTTTTCCTTCCTGCACAGCTCGATGCCCTGATAAACGAGGCCGCTGCGGGGATTGGGCTGTACGCCGCCGAGGAGTACATAAGGTATGCCTTCGGCGTCAAGGGAGGCCTTCACACGGTCGATCAGACCGGAGCGCACGGCACTGCTGCCTCCGTAATGAATAAGAACCTTTGTGCCTCCGAAGCGCTTGACCAGATTTCCTGCCTTGCTCTCGGTCTCTTTGCCGAAAACGAAACAAGTGGGGGAATAGAACATAAAGTTATTCATGGTTGACCTCCTGATATTGTTTATTATTTCCGCTTTTGCCGGATCGTTGTTATGATAGCCTTTAAACGGCCTGAAGTAAATGGATTATACTGCTCACATCTCCCTGCGCCTTCTTCTGACACGGTTGATATGTCTTACGAAATCGCCGTTTTCGATGAGCTCGGCCAGCACGTACTGCTCCAGCGCCGGAACCGTGCAGGAATAGAAACCTATCTTTTCACGGAACAGGTCTTCGAGCTTTGGCGGCAGGACCATGTATGCCGTTCGCATAAAGGAACCGATGGTCTTGCTGAAGGTGTTGACATATATGACGCGGCCTTCCGTATCTTTGGAAAAAAGTGTCTCTTCCGGTTTTCTGCTGCTCGAGAATTCGGATTCGAAGTCATCCTCTATGATCACGCCGTTCTTCCTTTTGCTCCAGCTGATATATTCCGCTTTTTTTGCGGCAGATGCCGTAACGCCGGTCGGGAAACTGCGGTAGGGCGTCACATGCAGGACTTTTGCCTTTGTGCCCCAGAGCCTGTCGCTCTCTATCCCGTCTGCGCCGAGGTCGAGCCGGTCGGTCGTGATCCCTTCGGCCTCGTATACATCGGATATCTTACGGTAGGAGGGATTCTCTATCGCGTAGATCCTGTCACGCCCGAGTGCACGCACGATCAGGCCGTAAAGGTATTCCGCTCCCGAGCCGATGACTATGCGGCTGTAGTCGGTCCTGATCCCCCTGTTTTTTATGAGATAGTCCGCGATCGCGCTGCGCAGTATCTCGCAGCCGTATGCCGCGGGTCTGGCCTTTATCTCGTCGCCGTAGTCGGAGAGTACTTTGCGCACGGTTTTCGCGTAGATGTTGAAGGATATCTCCTCGCTGTCAGCCAAGGAACCGCCGGCGGGTGCCGGATAGGCTGTGCGGGGGGAAACGGGACCCATAGCGGAGGCGGTTTCCCGACCGTTACCCGCAAAGTATTCGTTCTCGCGGTAGCTCACGAAATACCCGCTCTTTTCCTTGGATATCGCGTAGCCCTCCTCGATCAGCAGATCGTAGGCATGCTCGACCGTGATCACGCTTACGCTGTAGTTTTCCGCGGTCACGCGTTTTGAAGGGAGTTTTGCGCCGTACTCATAGATTTTGTCGGTGATCTTCTTTCTGATATCTTCATAGATCTCAATGTATCTGGTCATATAAAATTCTCCTGTTTTGGTAATTTTAATAATACCACTTGAGTGATATATTACACAATAACAAAAATCAATATCGAACGAAGTCAAAGAGGAGGGAAAGATTATGAATGTTTATGAGAGAAACAAGACGCTGTTAAAGATAACCTATGCCGGACTTATGGCGGCACTGTGCTATGTGGGATATGCCATTTTCCCCGCGATCAGTACCGGCGGCACAAAGATACATGTCGGCAATGCTTTCGTAGTGCTCGGAGCGCTTTTCCTGGGAGGCTTGTACGGCGGTCTGGCAGGCGCTGTGGGCCTTTCGCTGGCGGACATCCTCGGAGGTTTCTCACAGTCTGCGCCGCGAACCTTTATCACCAAGCTCGTTATCGGTCTGATCGTCGGACTCGTTGCGCATAAGATCGCCAAGATCTCGCATGATCATAAAAGAGTTTACATCCTTAAATGGGCAGCGATCGCGTCTGTAGCCGGTCTCGGTTTCAACTGCGTATTCGAGCCTGCGCTTAAATACGTATGGTACACGATCCTGACTCCCAACGCGGATAAGGCGGCATCGGCAATCAAGGCACTCCTGGCAGTTACCACCTATGCTACGCTGATCAATGCCGTGATCAATTCGGTTATCGCGGTTGTGGCGTATCTGGCACTGCGCCCGGTACTCTACAGGGCAGGTCTCTTGGGACCTGTCGACGGAGAACTGCCTGCTGCGGATAAGACCGCACATACGGCAAATACTGCAAACCAGCACTGATCTGCTGCTGCGGTCGGTATTGGGACCTACGGGCGCCGGCTCACGTAATCCGGTATGCCGAGTGCCTCCGCGGCCTCGGCAAAGTATTCTTCGCCTATGAAAGGCCACTCGGCAGGGTGGCCTTTATCTTTTTCCTGCAGTGCCTTTGCGTTGGTTACGAGCTCGGGAGTGTAGTCCCTGCCGGTTTTAAGTATATACACGTTATTCGCGACAAACCATTTCCCTTTATCCATCAGCCCTTTCTCATAGATCGCGTTTACGACGTGATCCACGTCGTAGGGGATGTTCAGGAACTCCGCACTCCATCCGGGTCCGCCCGGCTCCGATGCATCCGACCCATGCAGGATCAGGCACTGCGCCAGTCCCGGAGCACCGATGGCGATCCCCGATGCGCCGGTGTTGAAATAGTGCTTTCCTCCGGATTCGGCTTCGCCCTGATTATGCGTGTGCGCGGCGAGCAGGTAGTCTGTGTCGATCCTGCGGAGCCATTCTTTTGTATTCTCACCGTTTAACTGCAGCAGCTCGCGGTCACTCGCGGGAGACCCGTGGCAGCAGGTGATCGAGGGATACCCCTCGCACTCATATTTAAACGTAATGGGCAGTGACTCAAAGAAATCTATGTCGCGGTCCGTCAACAGCTCATAGGTATAAAGCAGGTTCCCGCTGGCCGAGTTGAAAATCCATTCCGGGCCTTCTGCCTCGCCGCGTCTGACCTTACGCTGTCCGATAAAGTATTCCTCGCGGTTGCCGCGCAGCAGCCGCACATCATAGCGCTCCTGTAGTTCATAGATATACTGCATGGTTTCGGCGGTATCTGTTGTATCGGAAACGAAATCTCCGAGCAGCAGGAACTCTCTGATGCCCCTGCCGGTCATATATTCAACCGCTGCCTTAAATGCGGTGTAATTGCTGTGTATGTCAGCGATGACGCCGATCTGTTTTGTCATGATATATCCCCCCTGATCATATAATACTATATTTTCACCTAAAAACGGAGCTGTTGCGAGAAATAATACTTCTCAAAAGCAGGCTTGTTATTATATTATTAATACAGGCGTAAGTCGTTATCAATACGATGCGCCGCAGAAAGAGGTACAGAACGAAAACTGCGGGCGGACAGGCTCTGCAGCAGGAAAAGGAGAGAAAGATATGATCAATGACAGAAGACCCGACAACATGGTGCGCATAACCACGCCCGAACTGGCGGATGCGTTCATCAACGAACAGCTTGAAGCGCTGCGCGCGCAGATAGGCGACAAAAAGGTACTCCTTGCCCTCTCGGGCGGAGTCGATTCGTCGGTTGTGGCAGCCCTGCTCATCAAGGCCGTAGGGCAGCAGCTGGTGTGCGTGCATGTTAACCACGGACTGCTCAGAAAAGGCGAGCCCGAGCAGGTTATCTCGGTATTCCGCGATCAGATGAAGGCAAATCTGGTCTATGTGGACGCTACAGACAGATTCCTTGACAAGCTGGCAGGCGTGACCGACCCCGAGACAAAGAGAAAGATCATCGGCGGCGAGTTCATCGAAGTGTTTGCCGAGGAGGCAGGCAAGCTCGACGGCATCGATTTCCTCGCGCAGGGCACGATCTGGCCCGACATCCTCGAGAGTGAGCATGGCATCAAGGCTCATCACAATGCAGGCGGTCTGCCCGACAACATGAAATTTGAGCTCGTAGAGCCCATCAAG
>JAGCSS010000025.1 GCA_017964055.1 Lachnospiraceae bacterium | reverse complement strand
TAGCTCTTGTCGATGCCGTAATCCTCGATATGATACTTTTTAATGATGCGCTCGAGCTCGGCCGCAACCTCGATATAGTCGAAGTCCTGCCTCGAAAAATTGACCGATACCGGAAGCATCGGAAGTCCCGCACGATGACGCAGCTCCAGCTCCCTGCATACCTGCTCGAACATGTAGAGATCGAGTTCGTGCATCAGATGGTATTTTTCAAGTGCCGGGATGAATTCATCGGGAGGTATCATGCCCTTAACGGGATCCTTCCATCTCGCCAGTGCCTCAAAGCCCATGCCGTTGCCCGTTTCCAGCCTCAGGAAGCACTGGTAATAGACCTTGATCCAGCCGTTGTTCATGGCCTTGTAGAAGTTCTCGACCACATATCTGTCATGGCGGAAGCGTGTATCGTCATCTTCCACGTAAAACTTGTATACGGTATTCAGATCGTCGCTGATCAGCTTATTGGCACGGATCGCGTGGTCAACGGCCGCAGCGGTGCTCGTAAAGCCGTCTCCGACGCAGATGCCCGCATGGATCCCCGTCGTGATGCCGAACGCCTCGGCCTTGATCCGGTCATTGATGCGGGTGAGCTTGGTCCCGAGCTCATCCCTGTCCGTAAACTTATCTATAACGACAAAGTGATCGTCTGCGGCGCGCACCACCAGTCCCTGCGCAAACTCGTCGGAAAGTACCCTCGCCACCAGCAGGAGCAGCTGGTCGCCGCGCTTAAAGCCGTACTGGTTGTTATAGAACTGCATCGAGTCGACATCAAAGTACATTACGACCGGCTCCGCTCCGCCGATCCTGATCTCGCGGACCCTGTCTTCCGAGCACATATTCAGATAATTCAGATTCGGAAGTCCCGTCAGCATATCGGTATAGAATTCGTCACGGAGGAAAAGATTGTATCTGGTAACCAGGTCAGAGACATACTCTTCGTGACCTGACATGTCGGCATAAGCTACCACAGCCACTTCACTGCCGTCCGGGAGCGGCTGCCAGTATCCGACCGCATGGATCATGCGGTATTCGGAGTCAACGCCTTTTCTGGACCTGAACATGACATCGTACTGGCCGTGCTTTTTCAGGAATTCCCCTTCGACAACCTTGATCTTTGAAATATCGTCCGGATGGATCTTTTCAAAAAATCCCCCGGTCGCCCTGGAGCCGAAAAGCATTTTGGCCTTCTCACGGTCAAGACCGTGGAACGCCAAAAGACCGTCGGACATAAGAACGGGCCTGAGTTCCCCGTTGTCGTCCATGGTTATCAGGAGCATCGGAACTGCCGATCTCTCGTAGATATTTCTGATTTCTTGAGGAATTGTGATCATGTTTACTCCTTTTGCAAAAAAAGCAGAGTATAATACTTGATTTTATAATATCACACACAAAGAAGAAAAGATAGGACTAATCTTGTGATTTTTTTGTATTTTCTTGCAACGGCTATCATTTTTATTTTTTGACTGAAAAAATATTATTTTTTAAAAAATTTCAAAAAAAGTATAGACAAGTAAAGTCAAATTACTCATAATATTCTTATAAGAGTTAAATTCTCTTTAAATTTTTCCCCGAACGGAGGACACGCTCTTGGGAAATCAGGTGTATTCCAGAAACGAATATATCATTATCAAGATGAACCGAGGCTTCATCGTCATCAACAAAAGAAAGCCCTTTGCCGAAGGGCACACGCACATCAAAACCTTTAAGACAGCCAAATATCTTGTAGACCTGGCCATACATAACAGTATGCCTTACAATCTGTCTCTCTATCTGCTGACTTCGCTGACGAGGATAAGTGAAAACGAGACGTACAAGCGAAAGATCTTAGATCTGATCGCAAACAAGAGAAACAGAGGCCTGCGAAGATATCGAAGATCTGCCTGAACAAAACTTATTCCTATATGTTTTTTTCGCTCGAAGAACCCTTCGAGGGGTAATTTCGCTCTCTCTGCACCGGAACGGTGTTATTTTTTTGTCCAAAAGTAACTATTCACAGCCAATCTGAAAAAGGACGAATCGCAAGCTTGCTTGCATATCCGTCCTTATACATTTTGCGCCTTTTGGCCAACTGTGAATAGTTACCTCAAATATCTTCCTTCAGTCCCTTCTGTCCGAGCAGCGACTCATGCGTGAGCGTTATCGCCCTGACCTCATCCGACGCTTCCTTGAACAGTGCCGCGATAGTCGGGTCGAACTGTGTGCCGGCGCCCTCGGTGATTATGGACATCGCCTTTTCAAAGGTGAAAGGCTCCTTGTAGCTGCGCTTGGAAACCAGCGCGTCGAATACATCGGCAACCGCCATGACTCTCGCCGAAAGCGGGATCTCCTCGCCCTTCTTTCCGCTCGGATATCCGCTTCCGTCCCATCTCTCGTGATGGTAGGTCGCCAGGTTCTTCGCTTCCTTCAGATAGCCGGTATCCGAAACCAGGTTCATCGCGCTGGCGATGATCTTATTTCCGGCGGTCGTGTGGCTCTTCATTATCGCGAATTCTTCATCCGTGAGCCTGCCCGGCTTATTCAGTATGACATCGGATACCATGATCTTTCCGACGTCATGCAGAGGCGCGGAATTGATGACGTCCTCGACATACTCGTCGGTCAGGATATCCGGATACATACCCTTTTCTCTCATCTTGTTCATGATCAGGCGCACATACGCGGCTGTCTTGCGTACGTGGTCACCCGTATTCTTATCTCTGCTCTCGACCATATCTGCGAGAACGTAGATCAGGCCGTTCTGTATGTGGCGGATCTCCTCGCCCTTAGCCTCCACATCATCGAGATATCCGACTGTCTCTGCGATCGTCTTGGACAATGACTCATACAGATTCTCTATCTCGTCACCGGTCACGATATCCAGATGCTGCAGCCTGTCAACGCTTATCTCACGCGCTTCCTCGCTGTCGTACGCGAACTTTCTCGCCGAAACCGTCATCGCGGCGATAGGGTAGATCAGATGGTAATCTACCAGCCAGATGCACAGCGCCAGGACGAATATATAGAATCCCATGAACAGCGAGAATACCTTGGTCATGTAATTCAGTATGGAATTCCTGATCTCCTCGACCCTGATATCCGCCGCGGCGTAGCAGACGCATTCGCCCTTTGAGTTGAAAACGGGTTCGAGCACGGTCAGCAGTCTGCCGTAGACCGTATCATCGACCATCGGCTCGACCGTCTCTCCGGCAAGCAGCTGCTCCTTAAAAGGCTGCAGATATGTCTCAAGTTCTATGACATCTCCGGGATTCTTGCCTTTGACCTCAGGAGTATCCAGATCGAATACGACCGTCACGCCGACCGGCATGAAGCGGTAGACATATATGAATTCAATGTCGGGATTGCCGTCCCTGATCTCCTCGAGCATACCCTCGACGCGGGCATAATCGGGTCCTGCCTCGCCCAGTTCGATATACTCGTCTATCCTCTCCGCATCG
>JAGCSS010000184.1 GCA_017964055.1 Lachnospiraceae bacterium | reverse complement strand
GCCGTGATCATGTGCGCGGCGGTTGTCATTTTCTTCCTGCTCATAGTCGGAAAAGCGCTGTTTACAGCGATAGCCCGCAGGGGCATAGAGACTGCGGAGGAGTTCCGCAACAGGCGCCGTGAGGAAGAGGAATACGAGGCTGAGGAGCGGGAGAGGAGACGCGCCGAGGCCAAGGATGATGAGGAGCTTGACGGGTTCGAAGAATTTGACGAATTTGATGACGGAGGACTGCCGAAAGAATCAAAGAAAAAGAAGCACGGCGGTTTTATCGATACGCTTTTGCGGAGCGGTATGGGACTTGAGGCCGAACGCATAGCCGACACGCCCGAGTATCGGAAAATGAAGGATGCCTACGGGATCACGGCAGAAGAGGTCGAAGAGATCAAACAGAAGGCGAATGATGCCGCTGCAGAGGAAAATGACACAGATATCGAAGAGGACGGCGGAGAACCCGAGGACATCGTGAGCAGGGAACTCGCGAAGAAGTTTTCTTCGAACACCGGCATAGACGTTGTTAAGCTCCACGAGCATCCGAGGGTTACCAAGACCGAGAACACCAGCGTTTACATGGTGGACGAGGAAGATGAGCCGGGCGCCGATACCGTTTCGCTCGATGCGCACAGGAGGAATTCGGGTGCGTCTTCCGGCATGAACGTATATGACATCAAGAAGGGCTTCGATGGCAGAGATGCGGCATCTGAGGCCGCTGAGGCACCTGTGACTGCCGTAAGGCCGGCAGCCGCAAAACCGGAGCCTGCGGCAGTGAAGTCAGAGCCTGCGTCTGCGGCCAAAGATAAAACGCCGAATAACGGCGCGGCGTCGTTCAATACGCCCGAACAGATCGCGAAGCTTCATGAGGAGCAGGCGAAAAAGCCCGAGCCTCCTTATGTGTTCCCGCCCATCAGTCTGCTGGCCAAAGGACAGCCTTCGGGCAAGACTCCGTCAAACAGTTCTGAGCTTAAAGAGACCGTGGCAAAGCTGCAGCAGACCTTTGAGAGCTTCGGAGTCGGAGTTACCGTTACGGATGCGACCGTCGGACCTACGGTTACCAGATATGAGCTGCTTCCCGACCAGGGCGTCAAGGTTAAGACGATCACCTCGCTGTCGGATGATATCAAGCTGGCCCTCGCGGCTGCCGAGATCCGTATCGAGGCGCCGATCCCCGGCAAGGCGGCGGTGGGCATCGAGGTTCCCAACGCGACCACCTCGCCGGTACTTCTGCGTGATCTGCTCGATACTCCCGATTTCAAGGACGCGCAGTCCAAGCTGACCTTCGCGGTCGGCAAGGATATCGGAGGCAAGGCGATATGCTTTGACATCGGCAGCATGCCGCATATGCTGATCGCGGGCGCTACCGGTTCCGGTAAATCGGTATGCATTAATGCGCTGATACTCAGCATTCTCTATAAGGCAAAGCCTTCCGAGGTCAAAATGGTCATGATCGACCCGAAGAGGGTTGAGCTGATCGGATATAACGGTATTCCGCATCTGCTCGTTCCCGTCGTTACCGATGTTAAAAAGGCAACGGGCGCGCTCAACTGGGCGATCGCAGAAATGGACGACCGCTACGCGAGATTCGCCGACGCGGGAGTCAACAATCTCAAATCATATAACCGCAAGATCGAAGAAAAGTACTACGAGGACGGCAACGAGGGCGAATGCCCCGACCTGCTCCCTCAGATACTTATCATCGTGGACGAGCTGAACGATCTGATGATGACGGCGAACTCAAAAGAGGTCGAGGGCGCCATCTGCAGACTTACCCAGCTGGCGCGCGCATCGGGCATCCATGTCGTGCTCGCGACGCAGCGTCCTTCGGTCAACGTTATTACAGGTACGATAAAGGCAAACATTCCTTCCAGGATCGCGTTCTCGGTATCGTCCATAGTCGATTCCAGAACGATACTCGACCAGTCCGGTGCGGAAAAACTGCTGGGCAAGGGCGATATGCTCTTTTATCCCCAGGGCTATCCGAAGCCTGTCAGACTGCAGGGCGCATACGTTTCCGACAAAGAGATCGCGGGAGTCGTGGACTTTATCAAGAGCAAATGCAAGGAAGTCAAATATAATGAAAAGATAAGCGCGCATATCGAGAAGAACGCGGCGGCGGATCCGAAAGCAGCGGGATCGTCGGGAGGCGCTTCGGGCAGCTCTGCGGCTGAGCCGGACGACGGACACGACGAGTTCTTCGAACAGGCCGGACGTCTGATCATCGAAAAGCAGAAGGCCTCGATAGGCATGCTGCAGCGTGTGTATAAGATAGGCTTCAACCGCGCGGCCAGGATCATGGACCAGCTCGCGGAAGAGGGCATCGTGGGACCCGAGGAGGGCACCAAACCCAGAAGGATACTTATGACCCTGCCCGAATTCGAGGCATATATGTCGAGCACTTCTCAGGCCGGGGCTTCCGACGAGACGGATGAAAATGACGAACAACAGTGAGTTATTGTGCAAAATGTATATAATTTTCAAAATATTTCGTCAAAATATCAATATCCGTCGGGGCGGACACATGCTATACTTGTAGCATAAAAATATAAAACAATTGTTCGAACATCGTATTGACATTATCGAACATATGTATTATTATTTTATCAGAACATTGGTTCTGTCTGACGCTTCATCCGTAGCCGGGATAATCTTTATCGGGGCTAAATCCAAACGGATGCGCTAATGGGGAAAAGATGGCAAAAGAAGAGAAGATCAAAGAAGAAAAGACAAACGGAGCTATTGACGAGAATAAGAAAAAGGCTCTCGAATCGGCCCTCGCCCAGATCGAAAAGAATTACGGCAAGGGTTCGGTCATGAAGCTCGGAGACAAGAGCGCACATATGAATATCGAGACCGTACCCACGGGCTCGTTAAGCCTTGACATCGCTCTCGGACTCGGAGGAGTACCCAAGGGACGTATCATCGAGATCTACGGACCCGAGTCCAGCGGTAAGACGACCGTTGCCCTCCACATGATCGCCGAGGTACAGAAGCGCAACGGCATCGCGGGCTTCATCGACGCTGAGCACGCACTCGATCCCGTCTATGCGAAGAATATCGGAGTCGATATAGACAACCTCTATATCTCACAGCCGGATAACGGCGAGCAGGCGCTCGAGATCGCTGAGACCATGGTTCGTTCGGGCGCGGTGGATATCATAGTCATCGACTCTGTTGCGGCACTGGTACCCAAGGCCGAGATCGAGGGAGAGATGGGCGATTCCCATGTGGGACTCCATGCACGTCT
The DNA here is from genome assembly GCA_017964055.1 of Lachnospiraceae bacterium. Lineage (GTDB taxonomy): Bacteria > Bacillota > Clostridia > Lachnospirales > Lachnospiraceae > RUG11977. The sequence goes on along the minus strand of JAGCSS010000184.1, from coordinate 3,220 downwards.
GATGTCTCAGGCACTCAGAAAGCTTACCGGCGTTGTCAGCCGTACCAACTGTATCGTTATATTCATCAACCAGCTCCGTGAAAAGGTCGGCGTCATGTTCGGCAATCCCGAGACCACCACGGGCGGCCGCGCGCTGAAGTTCTATGCTTCCGTCAGGATGGATGTACGTAAGATCGATATCATTAAAAACGCAGGCGAGATCATCGGCAACCGCACCAGGATCAAGGTCGTTAAGAATAAGATCGCACCTCCCTTCAAGGAGGCAGAGTTCGATATCATGTATGGTAAGGGCATCTCACGCGAGGGCGACGTGCTCGATCTCGCAGCTAATGAGAACATTATCGTTAAGTCCGGCGCATGGTTCGCATATAACGGAGATAAGATCGGTCAGGGACGTGAGAACGCAAAACTCTGGCTGCTCCAGAACCCTGCGGCGATGGCTGAGATAGAGGCTAAGGTCAGAGCAAAGCTCTGTGTTGCTCCGAATGCGGACGCTAATGAGGAGATCGGCGAATTCGATGAGGACGCGGAAGACAAGGACTGAGTATTTCGAGCAGCTGTCTGAGGAGGAACTCTACAGACATGCGGCAAACCGGGCACTCTATATATTGGAGCACACCGACAAATCCGAGGCCGATCTTCGGCGTAAGCTTAAGGAGACCGGTTACCCCGAGGATATCATCGAGCGCGCCGTAGAATATGTACGCGGCTATCACTATATCGATGATGCGAGGTTCGCGCTTAATTATGTCAGGATACACGCGGCGGCGATAAGCCGCCGCGAGCTTTCGAATAAGCTTTTGCAGAAGGGCATCTCACGTGAGGATATTGATGCCGCTTTTTCTGCTTTTGAGGAGGAGCAGGCAGACCTTGCCCGCCGCAGGGCGGATGCGGACCCGGACGGGGCGTCTGAGGTGCGGCTATCCACCGAGGAGCAGGCAGCCGTTAATGCTCTCCGCAAAAAGCTTAACGGGCGCAGACCTGCCGATGAGGACGATAAGCGTAAGCTGGTCGCCTTTATGTACAGAAAGGGCTTCGGACGCGACGCGATCCGTAGGGCATTTGACATACTTGATGTGAGTATCGATCATGAACAGGAATATTACCAATAAGATCAACTATATTCTGGATAATATCGTTCCGCCGGCACTCAGGGACAGCCGTTTTTTTACGCGGCTGATGTTTCGCGCGGCACTCGGTAAGAAGTATAAGGCATATATGCGTTTTAAGGATGAGGTGCCTCATCTTACCGAGGAGGAGATAAGTGCTTATTATTCGGAGCTTGCGGACACTTTTATGGACAGGGACACGGATATCAACGGCCCCTGTCTTGATCGCATCCGTAAGGATGTCAGGGGTAGGCGTATACTCGATATAGCCACCGGCAGAGGTTATCTGGCCGGGCTGCTTCATTCGGATGATGCAGGCAGGAGCATAGTCGGTGCCGATGTTGTGCTGCCTGATCCTGTAGACGGTGTGGAGCTTGTCAGGGCATCGGTTACTTCGATCCCGTTTGCCGACGGGGAGTTTGATACCGTGATCTGTGCGCATACACTGGAGCATATCGCCAATATCCGTAAGGCTGTCGCGGAGCTTCGCCGCGTCTGCGCCGGTCGTCTGATAGTTGTGCTCCCGAAGCAGAGAGAATATAAGTACACCTTCGATCTGCACATACATTTCTTCCCTTACCTTTATAACGTTGAGAGTCTTTTAGGTACTTCCGGTACTATAGAGAAGCTCGGCGGGGACTGGTACTATGTTGAGGATATCCGGACATGAGAGACTTTCTTAAAAAGGACAGCGTCAGAGAGGCTGTGATGTACCTGTTTATCGGCGGGCTCACGACTCTGGTGGGATTGGGCTCATACTGGCTGGTGACACGTACCTTCCTTGATCCCGGCGTTCCGCTGCAGCTTCAGGCGGCGAACTGCATATCCTGGGTACTGGCTGTCGCGTTCGCCTATGTCACGAACAGGATATTCGTATTCAGGAGCCATAACGATAATATCCTTGCCGAGGCGGGGAAGTTCTGTCTGTCCAGGCTGGCGACGCTCGGACTGGATATGCTTTTTATGTTTATTACGGTTTCGGTCTGCGGCTTCGATGACAGATGGATGAAACTCATATCCACGGTTATCGTGACCGTAGCGAACTATATTCTGAGTAAGCTCCTGGTATTCATGAAAAGAGAAGAGGAATGACCTCTTATTGTTTATCAACTGCCCTTTTCGCTTACTAATTTTTTTGGATTTTTCAGATAATTTTTATGTTGTCAACTTTATTGACAAACGAATCTGACCTCACATATAATGGTTCTATTCTGTTACTTTTCATAGTTTTTCCGTGTGCGGATTTTGCGTGCGCAGATACTCTGTGAACAGTGTTTATCATTATATCGGAGGAAGATCAAATATGGCCAGGATCATTAATGAACCTTCACACACCTTTAACGAGTACCTCCTTATTCCCGGATACTCATCCTCGGAGTGTACTCCCGCAAATGTTTCGTTAAAGACCCCTCTCGTAAAGTACCGCAGGGGAGAAGCACCTTCACTTTCCATGAATATTCCGATGGTTTCGGCCATCATGCAATCCGTCTCGGGAGATCGACTTGCCATAGCGCTCGCTACCGAAGGCGGTATTTCTTTTATCTACGGTTCTCAGTCGATCGAGGACGAAGCAGCCATGATAAAGCGTGTTAAGGCTTATAAGGCGGGCTTTGTTAAGAGCGATTCGAATCTTCGTCCCGACAGCACTCTTGCCGATGTGCTCGAGCTGAAGGAGCGCACAGGCCATTCCACCGTTGCGATCACAGAAGACGGAACCCGTGAGGGTAAGCTGGTAGGCATCGTTACCAGTTAGGATTATCGTGTAAGCCGTCTTGACAGGAGCACCCTTGTTTCCACCTTTATGACTCCCTTTGAGAAGCTTGTATGGGCAAAAGAGGGCACTACATTAAAGGAAGCGAATGACATTCTCTGGGAGCACACGCTGAACGCGCTCCCGATCATTGATGATGACGGAAAGCTCTGCTACTTCGTATTCCGCAAGGACTATGACATGCATAAGCAGAACCCCAACGAGCTGCTCGACGCGCACAAGCGTTACATCGTAGGCGCAGGTATCAATACCCGTGACTATGAGCAGCGCGTTCCCGCCCTCATAGAAGCAGGCGCGGACGTTCTCTGCATCGACAGCTCCGAAGGATTCAGCGAGTGGC